>JAOULY010000491.1 GCA_029881775.1 Gammaproteobacteria bacterium | reverse complement strand
CGACACGGACAATATGTTCGCCTTCTGGGACTGGGTCGGCGGGCGTTATTCCCTGTGGTCGGCAATTGGCCTGCCGATTGCGCTGTACATCGGCATGGACCGGTTCGAGCAGTTGCTGGACGGCGGGCATGCGATGGACGAGCATTTCCGGCTGGCACCGCTGGCGCAGAATATGCCGGTGATCCTCGCGCTGCTGGGGATCTGGTATATCAATTTTCACGGCGCCGAATCACATGCGATTCTCCCGTATGACCAGTACCTGGCGCGTTTCCCGGCCTATTTCCAGCAGGGCGACATGGAGTCGAACGGCAAGTCGGTCACCCGCGAAGGGCAGGCGGTTAACTATGCGACCGGGCCGGTGATCTGGGGCGAGCCGGGCACCAACGGGCAGCATGCGTTTTATCAGCTGATTCACCAGGGAACCCGGCTGGTCCCGTGTGATTTTCTTGCGCCGATGCGCAGCCAGAATCCGCTGGGCGCGCACCATGACATCCTGATGGCCAACTGTTTTGCCCAGACCGAGGCATTGATGCGTGGCAAGACGGCGGATGAGGTGCATCTCGAGTTGCAGGGCAGTGGCATGACAGCTGAACAGATCGATGCACTGGTGCCGCACAAGGTATTCCCGGGAAACCGCCCGACCAATACGCTCCTGTTTGACGAGCTCGACCCGCGCACGCTGGGCATGCTGATCGCACTCTATGAGCACAAGATCTTTGTCCAGGGCGTGATCTGGGGAATCAATTCCTTTGACCAGTGGGGCGTGGAGCTGGGTAAACAGCTGGCAAACGCCATCCTGCCGGAATTGCGTAACGAGGCGGCATTGAGCAGCCATGATGCCTCGACGCAGGCCCTGATCAGGCACTATCGTGCCCGGCAACGGCCTTCATGACGGGCAGGTGACGGGCCAGCGACGCCTGTCAGTCAGCGTTTTCCGGACCTACGCCTCAATCGCCAGTGCATTCGTGCTGCCGGTCAACCGACTGCGAAACCACGCTGAATAATCATGCGAGCCCCTCCCGGGCGGTTTTCATGAGATGGCAGTTTTGTGCACCGGTTCAAACCTGACCAGCCGTTTAAGGAGCCTCTGATGTGTCGTCATTGCGAGGAACGAAGTGACGTGGCAATCTCCAACTGATTGATTCCATAGTCCAGGGTTGCCGCGCTACGCTCGCAACGACGGCGTTCTGATAATTGATCAGAGACTCCTTAATTAATTACTGCGCACGACAGCCCGCTGAACGGATCATCTAGTACAATGCGGTATGGAAAAATCTGTGTTCAGGGCCGCCTGCGCCAGCGGTGACAACTGGAAAAGCATCGCGGACCAGTGTATTGCCGAAATGTGCAGCGAGCCGGTGAAAGCCAGCCTCGGCTTTCTGTATGTCACCGACGCACTGGCTCGTGACCTTGACAGTTTCCTGCAGCGTCTGCGCGAAGCCACCGGCGTGCAGGGCTGGGTCGGGACCGTGGGGATCGGTATTTGCTTTACCAGTCGTGAAATCTACGATGAACCGGCCGCTGCGGTGATGCTGGCAGACCTGCCGGAGGACAGTTACCGCCTGCTGCCTTCCGGCATTGAGCCGCTGTCAGATATGCTGGAAAAGAACCGCGACTGGCTGGCGGCAAAGGCCGCGCACTTCGGCATTGTGCATGGTGACCCGCGCAACACCTACCTGCCGCAGATTATCGAAACACTGTCAGCCCAGCTTGATCCCGGCTTCCTGGTCGGCGGACTGACCTCGTCCCAGGATGAACATTTCCAGCAACAGATTGCCGGCGAAATTACGGAAGGGGGGCTGTCCGGTGTGCTGTTCTCGGGTGAAATTCCGGTTGTCAGCAGCCTGACCCAGGGATGCACACCGCTGGATGGCAAGCATGTTATTTCAGCCTGCAGCGGCAACATCCTGTCCGAACTGGATGGGCGGCCGGCGCTGGATGTGTTCAGGCAGGATATCGGCGAGGTCCTGTCTCACGACCTGTCGCGGATTGCCGGTTATATTTTTGCCGGCTTTCCGGTACCCGGGTCCGACACCGGAGATTACCTGGTAAGAAACCTGCTCGGTATCGACCCCGAGGA
>JAOULY010000490.1 GCA_029881775.1 Gammaproteobacteria bacterium | reverse complement strand
TGTCCGTATTCTTGAAACAGATATTATTCTGAACAAGACAGGCAGTATCCCGCGCGTGCGTTTTCCGCACAAGCAGCATACCCAGTGGCTGGATTGCGAGAATTGTCATGAGAAAATATTCAAATCAGAGGCCGGTGCAACACCGATAACGATGGGGAAAATACTGGAGGGCGAATACTGCGGCGTTTGTCATGGAGCAGTAGCATTTCCGTTAACCGAGTGTAATCGCTGCCATTCGGTACCCTGGGAAACCGGTAACATCCCGACAGCGGGGGTGCCCTGAGCAGATGTGGACGTTCCTGTGTCGATCTGAAGTGCTAACCCTGCACATACTTGTAACTTGCAGTATTGCCGGGATTCTTCTGCTATCCGGCGCTTGCAGGGCGGAATATGCAGATGTCGTCCTGAATAAACGTGCAGACAGTGAGGGAGTAAGGCCGGTAATATTCTCGCACTGGTTCCATCGAATCCGTTACCAGTGCCGTGTCTGTCATAACGAGCTCGGCTTTGAAATGAAGGCCGGTGCAAATGATGTGAGTATGCAGGAGATTACTGACGGAAAATTCTGTGGTGCGTGTCATGACGGAAAGATCGCCTGGTCGGTGGAAAATTGCGATTTGTGTCATTCTGCGCAACCCGGCACTGCGGCCGGTGTACGTGGCGGACATCAGACGCTGGGTCCCGGCAACTGGTGAATCATGGTTGTGCACACACCCGGACAGTTCATCGCAAATATATTGTCAGCTGCGTTGATGCTTGGCCTGTTACAGGGTTGTGCCACTACGGCCGGTCTGCTGGGTATGGGTGTCGAGAAGCAGGATGAAAGCGTCGCCAGTAATACCCCGGCCTGTGAGCCGGATAGCGGCAAAAATCCGCTGGCGAAGTGGAGCAGTCTGTCGGGAAGTCTGCTGACACGGCCGGGAGGTATCGCGCCGGCTGGTCAACCGGACAACAAGAGAATAGAGCTGATAACGCCGGTCGCCGTTACAGCAATTGCCAACACCCTCTATATCGCCGATGCCGGGCAGCGAGCCATCCTGAAGTTTGATCGTGGCACACAAACAGTAATACGGTTTGCCAGTGTGCCTGAGCTGAACACGCGTGTTGGGCTGTTTGTTGACCGCGCATACACGCTTTATATCGCGGACCCGGCAACCTCGAGTGTGACGGTTCTGGATATTGACGGTAATCTGTTGCAAACGATTTCGGATATCAGCGAGTTGCCGCAGCCTGTAGCGGTTGCAACAAGTACCACGGGTAACGAGGTGTTTGTGGGTGACGAACTGGCCGCGCATATACTTGTGTTCAATCGAGGCGGGTCTGTCGTCCGGACTATCGGTAGCGGTACTTCCGCTGATAATTACTTCCAGAGTGTGACGGCTATTACGTCCGGACCGGACCAGCTATATGTGTCAGACAAGCTCGGCCACCAGGTCCACGCGCTTGCTCCGGATGGTTCCTACCGTTACGCCTTCGGCAAGGACGAGTTGCTGTCACCCGGCGCAGTGGCGATTGACGGGCATAACCGTGTATATGTCGCTGATAACGGGGATAGTACGATCAAGGTCTTTCGCGGCGGCCAGCTGGAAGCCGTTGTAGGCGCGCGCGATGATTCAATCGGACTGGGTTTCCAGGTAATTTCCTCGCTGTGGGAAAGTGACGGCCTGATGTTTGTCGCCGATGCCGGTCGTGCAAGTATTGACATCCTGAGAGTGGTGCCGCCATGCCAGTGACAGCCACACGCATCGTCTACACGGCAGGCCTGTTATTACTGCTGTCCGCCTGTGCGGAAATGCCGACTGAAATGCGCTATTACCCTGCGGATACTGCGGCAGGGGCGACTCGCTTGTGGCCGGGGCTGCCGGAGGTGCCGCGTTACCGCTACGCCGGGGAGTTAACCGGGGAACAGAATTTCGGTCCGGCTGAACGCAGTCAGCCGGGTGCCGGTATGAAATTGCTGCGCTGGATTGTCGGGCTCGGCTCTGGCTACCGGGAAATGCCGCGCATCCTGTTGCGGCCACAGTCGGGCACGGTTGACCGGGCCGGGCGTATTCTCGTCACAGATACCGGACGCCAGGCCGTAT
>JAOULY010000489.1 GCA_029881775.1 Gammaproteobacteria bacterium | reverse complement strand
GTATTACACGTCATTATCCTACGCCGTGCATTGTATTCACACTAGGAAAGAATGCGTCTTTAAATTAATTCCTCCGTCCCCGTTTATTGCCACCTGTATTGAAAGAGCTTGTATAGTTAGACAAACGCATTTCCATTTGTCTGTAGATTAATGCGATAGAAGCAAGGACACGCAGTCACTATGTCAGACCCTGCATCAATAGACCCGAAATGGGGCCAGCCGGATGGCACCCACGATCCCTGGCTGCTGGCCCATTTTCAGGCAGTGGAATCCGATGTGCTTATTACCACTGCACCCAAGGCGGGCACGACCTGGATGCAACAGATTCTGTACCAGATGCGCAGCGGGGGCGATCCGTATTTTGACAACATCGACGCGGTGGTCCCCTGGCTGGAACGCCCGCGCGAGGGCAAAAGTTGGCAACAAGTGCTGGACGAATACGATGCCCTGCCACGGCCACGTCTTTTCAAGACCCACTGCACCGCGGAGCAAACACCGGGGCTCGGCACGGCAAGCATCGTTCTTACTGTACGGGATCCGCGCGAGTGCTGTGTAAGTTTCTACCACCACCTGATGAACATGACCGATGAGGCGCTGGAAGCGTCCGGACACCAGCGTCCCGATTCATTTGCCGGGCATGTCGATAACTGGCTTGAGTTCGCAGCCTGGTACCGTAATGTAAAAAGCTGGTGGCCTTACCATAACGATGAAAAAGTGCTGTTGCTTCGATATACGGATCTGAAGCGCGATCTTGCCGCGGGTATCGACCAGATTGCCGCGTTCCTGGGTTGGGAAGTTACTCCGGAACAAAAAGCACAGGTGCTGGAATATAGTTCTTTCGACTGGATGAAAGCGCATGACGAGAAGTTTTCAGTACAGGCCGAATCGGGTAAGTCTGCGTTCAAACCTGGTCATTTTATCCGCCAGGGTAAAGTGGGCGCTTACAGGGATCAGATTACACCTGAACTGGAAAAGAAAATAATTAACCGCGCTTATGCGGAACTCGAGTCCGAGTGTCTCCATTTTCTTGGTATCTGAAGCTGATGGACCAATAAAAGGGGGCGGAGGGAATTAAAATTAATCCCTCCGTCCCCGTGTTAAGTCGTAGGGTGCGCCGTGCGCACCAGTCGCTGCTGCATGCATCCCCCGGTGCGCACGGCGCACCCTACATGTGCTGAATTTCCTGTTTCTACCAGATTACCGTCATCCCGGCGCAGGCCGGAGTCCAGACAGTGCGTAGTTAATCCAGGTCCGTGCCCGGCCAAAATACGATATAGGACACGCGTCCATCCACGTGTCTTATCGCCCGTAGTGTGAATATTTCACAGTTACCCGTTTCAGTTTCACACAGAAAGAAACCCCCTTGACCATTACCTTTATATACCAGAAGGGCGGCGCAACCGGGTGCCGGCCGGAACAGGTAGAAAAAGAGAGATGACGGGTTTCGAATTGCTTGCGGGGGTGGTGACAGGATTGCTGTTGGGGCTGCTGGGAAGTGGCGGCTCCATTGTGACGCTTCCGGCCCTGGTTTATCTCGCTGGTATGGATGTAAAGACATCCATGGCGATGACCTTTGGAATTGTGGCCATAACGGCCGCTTTTTCCACCATACAGCATGGCTGGAACGGTCGGGTGAAGCTGTCGGTGGCAGCCGTGTTCGGTTTGACTGGCATGGTCGGGACTTACCTGGGCGCCCGCATGGGTGTATGGATACCGGATTCACTGCAGATGATTATGTTTGCAAGCATCATGTTGCTTGCAGCATGGCGCATGTGTGCAAGTCAGCCGCAGCCGCAAGTCGCCATGGAGTCCGGGCCGAATGCCGGTCAGTTCTCCTTCAGGCTGCCGCATATTGCAGTTCACGGGGTGGTCGTCGGCGTGCTCACTGGCATGGTAGGCGTCGGGGGTGGCTTCCTGATTGTGCCGGCACTGGTACTGCTGTCCGGCCTGTCTATCCGTGATGCAGTGGGGACATCACTGGTAGTGGTGGCCCTGAAATCCACGGCAGGTTTCGCCGGGTATGCCGGCGTGGTAGATATTGATTACGGCATGATGCTTGGTTTTTCCACGGTCGCAATCGTCGGTAGT
>JAOULY010000488.1 GCA_029881775.1 Gammaproteobacteria bacterium | reverse complement strand
GCGCAGGCCGTCGTGGTAGCCAATGCTATTGGCAGTGCCAGTGCGAGTATTCGTTTTTCCATAACATTACTCCTGGGGTTAGCTATCTGTGCTGGTCGTTCCGGAAGCGTGAATCACGGCATATTATAGGATGGAAATCAAGACTTCAATGAGGGTCTGTTCACGGTTTTCAGCAATGGTGTATGAGCAGTGTTCGTAAGCAACTGCGCAAAGCAGCACCTGCCACAGGACGGAGCTCAGGAATTGCTCGACAGCGTGGTTTCAGGCGGGTGGACAATCCAGTGCCAACGGCAAGATTCTGTTTGCGGAAGTTCCTTCTGAAGCATTGAAACTGCGAAAAACAAGCAGGATGCAGGGATAAAATATTGGCGAATCGCGTATAGCCCGTACAGCACACTTTTGACAAGGGTCTCAGGCAGCAGACGCCTGTTTGCATGTAATCTGTTTCCTGAGGTCCATTGCATTTAATTCACTACCCTGATTTCCACTTTTACCACGCCCTTGTCAAGATTGGCAATTTTAGAAAAAGCAGCGCTTGTTAAGTCGATAATTCTCCCTTTGACAAACGGACCCCTGTCATTGATTCTGACCTTGACTGATTTCCCATTATTCAAATTGTTGACAATCACTTCAGTTCCAAACGGTAAAGTCTTGTGAGCCGCTGTCATTGAGTTGTTGTTTAAGCGCTCACCGCTGGCAGTTTTTCTGTTCTGGAATTTCCTGGCGTAATAGGAAGCCATCCCGGTTTCCTTATAACTTTTTAATTCAGGATGTGGCTCGTGACTTGTAAGTCCTGTGCAGCCATGAAGGAACAATACAAGTATCCAGAGCATTGCAAGTGCAGTATTTGCTCGAAAACAATACCGAAATCCCTTGGAATAAGATCTGATCATTATGCTTGCTTACTATTGCGGTTAATTACGTGATCGGAAATAGTCAGGAAAAGTATATTCACATGATGTCCGGATTGGGTTGCCAGTTCAACCGGTCATCCGGCAAATCTGCTCGGGTAATCGCGCAGGATCGTCCTGTACCGGCCAACACACGAACTCCATATTTCCTGAAATGCATGGGGACGCCTGTGCAACCCCGATAACCTTAACCCAAAATGAAGAATTTCGACATAAAAACAACGGCAGCCGTAGCTGCCGTCATTCCCTCATGTTATGTGCGCTTTTGCACTAGATCGGCCCGACCAGCTCGGCTCCCACGTGGTTTGCTCTGACATAGCCCAGCACATCCTGTGCGCGCAGGCGCTCACGATCATAGTCTATCAACAACAGGTGATTGCGACGCTCTGTGAAACGGGCATCCTCAACACCTTCACAATCCCGCAGGTGACTCACGAGGTCTGACCTTTGGTCCTCATTCAGTGCATCATCGACATGCACCACTACCTCAACTTTATGAACGTTTCCCATGATACCCTCCTGCCAGTGTACTCAACTGGCCGTCCATAAGCCTCCTGATTACCGAAATACGGAACCATCAGGAAAGGTCCCTCATACACTACCTATATCTGCTGCTGCATGCTTTCCTTAAGCCGCAGGCGTGCCTGAATGCTGACTGCTTGACCTGGGTCAAATAGCGGGGCAACACGGTTCGCAGTCGAAAAAATGCGCCTGGTATCGCTGCTGCAGCACGCCCTGCAGCTTGCGGTGTAGAGGAATCATTACGGGTCGGTATGCGGGTCGAGTGATCGATTGTGCTGGCAGTACATCCCGGAAGTTTAAGGAACAATTCTGTATGATCGGGCCGGGTCGGTAGTTGCCGTTAAGTGATTGTTTACCCGTGAGGCGGCAAAACGTCCGATCGGTTCAACTCACCGTCGAAAACTGGCCTTGGAAGAACGGCCTGAAAGTAATGACCCATACGGCCGCTTGCCGGGTGCTGTATCCCAGTGCGACTCAATGTCGAGGGGCGGGTAATTATTCGCGTGCAATACCGCCCTCGCAAACACGGCGCAATAATTCCTCAGGCCGCGCTGCCGACCCAGAAGCTCATGTCCTTGTCGAGGAACTCGTGCCAGGACATGTAGTGCGAGCCGTCGCAGGAGAAGGTCAGGCTGATCATGCCGTTGAAGATGTTGATC
>JAOULY010000487.1 GCA_029881775.1 Gammaproteobacteria bacterium | reverse complement strand
CCGGTGCTGGCGGACAAGATCTACACCAAGATCAGCGAGGAGTACCGGCGCACGGTAACGCAGGTGCTCAACATCAGCGGGTCAAAGCACCTGCTGGAGGAAAACCCGGCGCTTGGCCTGTCATTGTATCGCCGCAACCCCTACCTCGACCCGCTCAACAATATCCAGGTCACGCTGTTGTCACGTTACCGCGATACCGGGCTGTCGGATGAACAGCGTGAATGCTGGCTGCACCCGTTACTGCGTTCAATCAATGCCATTGCCAGCGGCATGCGCAATACCGGTTGACCGGAAAACCGGGTGGCCAGCTGTCCCGCCTTCCGCTGTCATTGCGAGCGCAGCGAAGCAATCTCCTCAACACATGCTCGTTAAAATCAAAAGATTGCTTCGCTGCGCTCGCAATGACGACCCAGGTGCGGGATGCATGGAGCCTTTGGATAGCTTCACTTAACCCGACTAACAGCCTGTCGCCAGAATGTAGTGAACGGCATCCGGATACCCGCTGCCTTTCCAGCCGCGGACCTGACGGCTATCTCCCGACCTACACATTAAATATTTGGGGAAACCCGCCGACCTGTTCACACACAGGGGACCGCTATTGAGATATAGTTGCCCTGCCCAACCCTCGAGCTAACGCAGGATCCGCCCGGCCATGGCAAACCGACTCGCACTTGTTGTTGACGACTCCAGGTCCGCACGTGTCTCGCTAAAGCGCATGCTCGAGCAGCACAACATGGAAGTGGACACCCTGGAATCTGCGCCGGAAGCGCTTGATTACCTGTCAAATCACACGCCTGACGTTATCTTCATGGACCACATGATGCCGGACATGGACGGCTTCGAGGCCGTGGAGGCCATCAAGGGCAACCCGGACACGGCTACCATCCCGATCATGATGTACACCTCCAAGGAGGGTGATCTGTATGTCAGCCAGGCACGGGCGCTGGGCGCTATCGGCATCCTCCCCAAGCATGTCGAACCGGCCGAACTGTTCGAGGTACTGAACAGCCTCGGGCTCGCCCGCGAGCGTCGCCAAAAGCCGGCCCGCAAGAGCAACGTTGTGCTGATGGAAGATGTGCCGGAACTGGCACTACGGGCCGAATCGGACGACATTCGCGATATCGCCTACCAGGCGGCCGAGGCCGTTGGCGGACACCAACCGGTCAACCGCCAGCTGGGCGAAATCCTGGAAAATCACCACCACGAGATTTCCGAAGAGCTGCGCGAAATGCGGCGCGAGATCGATGCGCTGGCAGCGGCCAGGCGCACGCCTGGCGGACTCGCCGGACTGACCCTGCCGCTGCTGGTCTTTCTGCTCATGCTGATCCCGCTGCTGTGGCTGTACAACCAGCACGTGGATACAAGCAATCAACTGAACGCCGCCAACCGGAACGTTGAACAACTGGTCGACGCGCAGCGCTCGCACACAAACAGCAGTGAGGAAAGTGCCACGCTACGCGAGCAACTCGACAGGCTGGCGACCAAATCACAACAGCAATCGCAGTTGCTCTATAACAGCATCAGCTGGGCAATCAACCTGAGCAGCGCCTATGACATGAATGACGTCGCCTTCGGTGACCGGCGACTCGCCATCGTGCAGGAGCTGCTGACACGCCTGTCATCCATCGGCTTCAGGGGCGTGGTACAACTGGAATCGCACCTTGGTGATTTTTGCCTGGCGGGCGACGAGGCCAGCGGTTACAGACTCGCCGATGAACGCGGGTACGTGTCCGATTGCAGCCTGGTCGGCCATCCGCTTTACCAGTTGCCAACACTCGGCGAACGCCAGTCCATCGGCTTTGCCAACTTCATGAGCTCCTCGCCGCTGGTGAATGGCGGCGACATCCGGGTTGAACTGGTGAATTACCGCAACGAACGTCCGAAGTTTCCGTACCCGCCCCTGCAGGACGGCGTCAGTATCGGCGAATGGAACAGCGTCGCGGCAGCCAACAACCGCGTCGAGATCACGCTGATTCCGGACGCGCCATAAAAAAACCCGACCAGATGGACGGGTTGAATTTACGGAGTCGGGCGATGGCGCCACCCGATGACTACACTTTAGCTCACCCCGACCTACAGACTACTTACAGATC
>JAOULY010000070.1 GCA_029881775.1 Gammaproteobacteria bacterium | reverse complement strand
CGTGTCCTCGTAGGCGCGACTAGCCAGCGCCTCGTCCACGAACAGGTGCCGGGGTGTATTGCCGATAACATCGAGCACCTTTT
Source organism: Gammaproteobacteria bacterium (assembly GCA_029881775.1). Classification (GTDB taxonomy): domain Bacteria; phylum Pseudomonadota; class Gammaproteobacteria; order UBA9214; family UBA9214; genus UBA9214. The sequence goes on along the minus strand of JAOULY010000070.1, from coordinate 8,008 downwards.
CGTTGCGGATACCCTTCTCGCGCAGGCGCTCGACCAACCGGTCGCGCGTGCGCTGCGAAGTCATGCCGATACCCCGGTCAGTTGCGATCAAGGCTCAGGATTCCTGCTGACCGAGCCAGCTGGCCAGTATGTCAATTGCTTCATAGCGAGTCAGGTCAACGTCCAGCGGTGTCACCGACACATAGCCGGCACGCACCGCATGAAAGTCGGTGCCGGGCCCGGCATCCTGCTCCGAGCCACAGGGGCCGACCCAGTAAACCGGGCGCCCGCGCGGATCTTCCATGCGGACCACCGGTTCTGATTTGTGGCGGTGGCCGAGACGCGTCGCCTGCATACCTTTCAGTGCATCCCAGGGTACGTCCGGCACATTTACATTGAGGATGGTATCTGCCGGCAAGGCGCCCGCCATTACCCGCTGCACCAGGTCGACAGCGACCCGCGCAGCCGTTTCATAATGCGTCGGCTTGTCCGTCACCAGCGACACCGCGATAGCGGGAAAGCCGAGGAAGCGGCCTTCCATGGCTGCTGCCACGGTACCGGAATACAGCACGTCATCACCAAGATTGGCACCCGAGTTTATGCCGGCGACAACCATGTCCGGTTCCCGTTCCAGCAGTCCGGTTATGGCCAGGTGCACGCAGTCGGTCGGTGTGCCATCCACGAAGGTGAAGCCGTTCTCGCCCTCGCGGGCGCGAATCGGGGTATCCAGCGTCAGTGAATTGCTGGCACCGCTGCGGTCCCGGTCCGGTGCGACTACCCGGATGTCGGCAATAGTGGCCAGCGCACTGGCAAGCGCGGCAATCCCCCGGGACTGGTAGCCGTCGTCGTTACTGATCAGGATATTCATATAACCGGCAGTGAGTCACTTCCCCAAAGCTGTTTAGTATAAAGACTAAAACGTCCCGGCGACACCGACATTCAGGCTGTTGCAAGCTCCACGGGATGCGGTTACGGTTTCCACGCTCATAACGGGCGCGGAAATCACCATGGGTTCAGGCAAAAAACCGACTGACGAGGAAATCGACCTGTTTCGCCGCAGTGTCGGGCCGGTGCGCACGCTGACATCCGACCGGGTAGCACCCGCCAGCCGATCCCGCCCGCCGCGGCCACGGCCAGTCCGTGCGGCAGATGCGGACGGGACACACATCGATACATTCTCCGATATGTTCGATGCCGGCAAAGTCACCCCGGAAGACAGGCTGTACTTTGCCCGCCCGGGATTACAGCAACGCCTGTTGCAGCGTTTCAGGCGCGGACAACTCGCCGCCGGCGATGAACTTGACATGCATGGCATGTCCGCCGCCCAGGCACGGATTGCAGTGCTGGCATTCATCGACGAGTGCCGCGCTCACGGGTCACGCTGCGTACGCATCATCCACGGCAAGGGTTATGGCTCCGCGCACGATGCGCCGGTGCTGAAAAACCGGCTTAACAGCTGGCTGCGACAGCACCACGACGTACTTGCATTCAGCTCGGCAACACAACGCGACGGCGGCGCCGGCGCAGTGTACGTGCTGCTGCGCGCGCAACACGATTGACGACCCGGTACTCGCCGTTGCCGCACCTAGGGAACCTCTGATTAATTCAGCAATTCCCGTCATTGCGAGCGTAGCGAAGCAATCTCCCGCTGCGAAATCAGACTGTTAGAGATTGCTTCGTCACTGTGTTCCTCGCAAAGACGACACATCAGAGGTTCCCTAGTCATTCCCGCAAATACAAATCAAGCCTGACGGGCTGGATTCCCGCCTGCGCGGGAATAACGGGATAAGGATGCATGGTACTTCTACTCGCATCACGTGCGTGTATCGACCAGCTCTCTCAGCACGCTCGTGGCATAACTGCCTGCAGGCAGGCTGAAATTCAATTCCAGTTCCGACCCTGTCAGCCATTGCCAGGCCAGCGAACCGACCGGCAGACGCAGCGAACGCCGGTCGTTACGGACACCCGCCGCATCCAGCCCCCGCGTCATGTCCTGGAAACCGGCAAGCACGGACTCCTCGATAGCCAGGCATGCAGCCGTCACCGGCACGTTGCCCCGGCCGCACAATGGACCGGTTGGATGTACATCGAGCATGCGAACGCGCTGCAACAGCTCGTCATCAATGGTCTCGGCGATAAAAAAACTGTGACTGCCCGCGAGCTGCATGGCATCACCTGCGACCGGGGTATCCCAGCAGCCTGCGTCGATACGCCCGGACAACACCCGGTTAAACAGCAGTGAACGCGCAGATGACAGCGCCATACTGCGCTGGTTGCGTGACAGGCGCAGCCGCGGATTGGCAAACAGCCGTTCAGCCGTGCGCAGGTTGCTGCCGTTGCGCCCGAACCGCTGCTCGCCAAAATAATTCGGCACACCGGCAGCCGCCATAACTGCAAGCCGCGCCTCGCAGGCATCCCGGTCTCCGGCCATGTTGCGCACCACTATCCGGAAGTCATTACCGCGTAATGCGCCACGCTGGAGTTTGCGGGAATGGCGGGCATGCCGCAGAACAACCAGCTCATCACTCGCCAGCGCCTGCCAGTCCGGATCATCCCGGCCCGGCAGGTGCACCGAGAACCATTGCTCGGTCACGGCATTGCGGTCCTTCAGCCCGGCAAAACTGACATTGCGCGGGTGTACATCGGCATGCCTGGCAAGCTGTTCAGCGACAGTAATGGTGGTTGCATTGCGCTTCTGCACATGGACCCAGGCATGTTCACCCGCGCCATCCGGTTCAAGCAACGGGATTTCCCGGACCTGGAAATCTTCCGCTGTTGCGCGGATGGTTCCCTGCACCGGTGGCACGCCATGCGCAAAGGCCAGCGAAACAGTCGCGAGATCAAACACCCGGACGTGCGCGCTCAGTCGTTCAGCAGGACAACAGCAAAGGCGGCGATACCTTCACCACGGCCGGTGAAGCCCAGGTGTTCCGTGGTCGTGGCCTTGATATTCACCTGCGCCGCAGTCACTTCAAGGTCGGCACTGATATATTCGCGCATTTCGCCGATGTGCATCGACAGGCGCGGCGCCTCGGCGACAACCGTGATGTCGGCGTTCGACAGCGACAGGCCTTCTTCACGCAGCATGTCATTCACCTTGCGCAACAGGATCCGACTGTCAATATCGCACCAGGCGGGATCGTCCGGCGGAAAGTGACGACCGATATCGCCCAGCCCGGCAGCACCCAGCAGCGCATCGCACAGGGCATGCAGGACCACATCACCATCGGAGTGCGCCACAAGGCCGCGCTCGAACGGGATCGTGACACCGCCGAGCACCACGAAACTGCCGTCACCGAATGCGTGTACATCAACACCCTGCCCGATTTTCATGCGCGGACCCTCGCCTGTAGATAAAATGCCGCCAGTGCCAGATCGGCCGGTAGCGTGATCTTGATATTGTCGCGATGGCCCTGGATCATGCGCGGTCGATACCCGGCCAGTTCCATCGCGGCCGCCTCGTCCGTCACCAATCGACCACTGGACAGGACCTTTTCCAGCGCTGCGTGTAACAGGCCCAGGCGGAACATCTGCGGCGTCAGGGCGTGCCACAAACCCTCGCGTGACACGGTCTGTTCGATGCGGCCGTCCGCACTCACCTGTTTCATGGTATCGGCCACCGGCACACCCAGCAAGCCACCGGTCATATCACCGTCCAGCGCATCAATAAGGGCGTCGACATCCGCCGGCCGCAGGCAGGGCCGCGCCGCGTCGTGCACCAGCACCCAGTCATTCGCATCAGCTGTCTGCGCGATATGTGCCAGCGCATTGAGCACGGAGTGACAGCGCTCCTCGCCACCGATGACCGTTTCAAGCGGCCGCCCGCTGTAACGCCCGGCTATACCGGGCCAGATGTCATCATCCGCACTGACGACAACCACGATCGACTGGATGCGCGTGCAGCCAAGCAACGCATCAAGGGTATGTTCAATGACAGTTTTATCGCCGATTTCGAGGTATTGCTTGGGAACGCCGGACGCCATGCGCTGACCGGAGCCGGCTGCCGGAACCACGACCCGGTAGTTGGCATCTGCTTGCATCTATTCAACGATCTGGTAGAAGGTTTCGCCGTCCTTGACCATGCCGAGATCTTCGCGCGCATGTTCCTCGATGGCATCATGGCCCTGTTGCAGATCACGCACCTCGGCATCCAGCACAGCATTGCGCTCTTGCAGCTGGCTGTTTTCCTCGCGCTGCGCTTCCACCTCGTCGCGCAACTGGAAGACCTCGACCAGGTTACCGTCACCGAACCACAAACGGTACTGCAGGTAACCGACCAGCAACACCAGCAGCAGGATAACCGCCTTCATGCGGCTGCATACCCCGCATAAACATTACCGACAGACTTGCCGGCGCGGGGCATCAGCCCCCCGCCCGGTGCCTGAAAGCAGCGCTGCCGGCATAGCTTGCAGCACTGCCCAGCTCCGCTTCGATTCGCATCAGCTGATTGTACTTTGCAACGCGATCGGAACGTGACAGCGAACCGGTCTTGATCTGCGTGGCGCTGGTACCGACGGCGATGTCGGCAATGGTAACGTCCTCGGTCTCGCCCGACCGGTGTGATACGACAGCGGTATAGCCTGCCTTCTCGGCCATCGTGATGGCACCCAGCGTTTCCGTGAGCGTGCCGATCTGGTTAGGCTTGATCAGGATCGAATTGCCAATGCCCTTGTCGATACCTTCACTGAAGATCGCGGTATTGGTCACGAACAGGTCATCACCAACCAGCTGCACCTTCGCGCCGAGTTTTTCCGTCAGCAGTTTCCAGCCATCCCAGTCGCCTTCATCAAGACCGTCTTCAATGGTAATAATCGGGAACTGGTCAACCCAGGCAGCGAGATAATCGACAAATTCGCCTGAGGTAAACTCGCGTTTCTCGGCCGCCAGTACATACTTGCCGTCGCGATAGAATTCGGAGCTGGCGGCATCCAGACCCAGCCAGATATCCTCACCCGCCCGGAAGCCGGCCTGTTCGATCGCCTCGAGAATCACATCAATGGCCGCTTCGTTGGACGACAGGTCGGGGGCAAAACCGCCTTCATCGCCGACCGCCGTATTCAAGCCACGGCCATGCAAAACGGATTTCAGCGCATGAAACACCTCGGTGCCGTAACGGACCGCCTCGTGCAGGCTGCCGGCACCGACCGGCAGGATCATGAACTCCTGCAGATCAACACTGTTGTCCGCATGCGCGCCGCCGTTAATGATGTTCATCATGGGAACCGGCATGACGTACGGACCGTCACCACCCAGCATGCGGTACAGGCCCACGCCTTGCTCGCGCGCAGCGGCCTGCGCCGTTGCCAGCGACACGGCCAGTAGCGCATTGGCGCCCAGCCTGCCCTTGTTATCGGTACCGTCCAGCTCGATCATGGTGCGATCGATCTCGGCCTGTGCCGTCGCTTCCATGCCCAGCACGGCGTCTCGAATTACCGTGTTAACGTTGGCTACCGCCTGGCTGACGCCCTTGCCGCCGAAACGCGCCTTGTCGCCATCGCGCAATTCCACCGCTTCGCGCGACCCCGTTGAAGCACCCGAGGGCACTGCCGCACGCCCGCTTACCCCGGATGCCAGTACGACGTCTGCCTCGACTGTTGGGTTGCCGCGTGAATCAATAATTTCACGCCCTTTAACCTCAGATATTTCTGACATTATTGCTCCAATAAACAGTAGCTTGTTAAACCTTTGAAAAAAACCGGTCAATCACCCCAGCAGCTTGTTTTCAGGCAAGCCGGCGGCCTTTACCGTGGCATCGATCGCCTGCAGCGTTGCCAGTAACGACTGCATCTGGTCGAGTGGCCAGGCATTCGGGCCGTCACTGAGTGCAACCGATGGGTCGGGGTGCGTCTCCATGAACAAACCGGAGATACCTGCAGCAACCGCTGCCCGCGCGAGCACCGGCACAAATTCCCGCTGCCCGCCGGACTTGTCGCCCTGCCCGCCCGGCAATTGTACCGAGTGTGTCGCATCGAACACGACCGGCACATTGCAATTGCGCATCACCGCCAGTGAGCGCATGTCTGATACCAGGTTGTTGTAACCGAACGATGCGCCACGCTCACACACCATGATCTGGTCGTTACCGGTCGCGAGCGCCTTGTCGGCGACGTTCTTCATGTCCCACGGTGACAGGAACTGGCCCTTCTTGATGTTGACCGGCTTGCCCTGGCGGGCAACATTCTGGATGAAATTGGTCTGTCGACACAGGAACGCAGGTGTCTGCAGGACATCGACCACGGCCGCCACTTCCGCCAGCGGCGTATCTTCATGTACGTCGGTCAGTACCGGCACACCGATCTGTGCACGCACGGTCTCGAGGATACGCAGGCCGTCTTCAATACCCGGGCCACGGAAACTCCGGTGCGATGAACGGTTGGCCTTGTCGAAGGACGACTTGTAAATAAACGGCATGCCGAGTGCAGCGGTAATTTCCTTGAGCTGCCCCGCCGTATCAATCGCCAGCTGTTCACTTTCGATGACACACGGCCCTGCAATCAAAAACAGCGGATGTTCGAGACCCGCCTCAAAATCACATAACTTCATGGTTAATTAATCCGGGTAAGATGTCAGGCGTCGGCGTTTGCCGCCAGGGTGGCCGGTGCCTGTTCCTGCTGGCCGGCCTGGTAACCGTAGGCCGCCCGGACAAAACCGGTAAACAGCGGATGGCCGTCACGCGGACTGGAGGTGAATTCCGGGTGGAACTGGCAGGCAAAGAACCAGGGGTGGTCACCGATCTCGACCACTTCGACCAGCTTGCCGTCAGCCGAAATACCGGACAGGGTCAGGCCTTTCGCTTCCAGCTGTTCACGATACTGGTTATTGAATTCATAGCGGTGGCGATGTCGCTCGACGATCTCGTCCCGCCCGTAGAGGGAATGCGCCAGGCTGCCCGGCACCAGCCGGCAGGTCTGGCCACCGAGACGCATGGTGCCGCCCAGGTCGGAATCCTCGCTACGCAGTTCGGTGCCGCCGTCAGCGCGCTGCCATTCGGTAATCAGCGCGATCACCGGGTGCGGCGTGGCCTGGTTGAATTCAGTTGAGTGCGCCCGTTCCAGGCCGGCCACGTGCCGTGCAAATTCAATGACGGCGACCTGCATGCCCAGGCAGATACCAAGATAGGGAATCCTGTTTTCGCGCGCATAGCGGACCGCCTCGATCTTGCCTTCCACGCCGCGTTCGCCAAATCCGCCCGGCACCAGGATGCCATCTACTCCTTCGAGCACATCGACGCCCTGTGATTCGATGACTTCCGAGTCCACGTACTTGATATTCACCCGGGTAAGGGTGTGGATACCGGCATGGATCAGCGCCTCGGATAATGACTTGTATGACTCGGTCAGGTCCACGTACTTGCCGACCATGGCAATGGTCACAGTGCGCTTGTGTGCACCGCTGTCGCGCACGACCTTTTCCCACTCGTCAAGTTTTGCCGGCCCGACGTCAATCTTCATCTTCTCGACAACGATATTGTCCAGTTGCTGCTCATGCAGCAGTAACGGAATCTTGTAAATACTGTCGACATCGACGGCGGAAATAACCGCGCGTTCCTCGACGTTGGTGAACAACGCCACCTTGCGACGCTCGGCCGGCGGCAACGGCCGGTCGGCACGGCATAACAGGATGTCAGGCTGGATACCGATCGAGCGCAGTTCCTTGACCGAGTGCTGGGTCGGCTTGGTCTTGATCTCGCCCGAGGCAGCAATGTACGGCACCAGCGTCAGGTGCATGAATAATGCACGCTCGTGGCCGAGTTCCACACCCATCTGGCGAATGGCCTCCAAAAACGGCAGTGACTCAATGTCACCGACAGTGCCGCCGATTTCCACCATGGCGATGTCGGCATCACCCGCACCCTTGAGGATGCAGGCCTTGATTTCATCCGTGATGTGCGGGATTACCTGCACCGTCGCACCGAGGTAATCACCGTGACGTTCCTTGCGGATGACGTTTTCGTAAATCTGCCCGGTGGTGAAATTGTTATCCCGGGTCATGGTGGTACGCACGAAACGCTCGTAATGTCCGAGGTCCA
>JAOULY010000069.1 GCA_029881775.1 Gammaproteobacteria bacterium | reverse complement strand
ACATTACGCTGGCAACGTCCGAGTCGTGGAAAGACAAGCAGACCGGTGAGCAGCAGGAAAAGACTGAATGGCACCGTGTCGTGATGTTTCGTCGCCTTGGCGAGATCGCCGGCGAATACCTGAAAAAGGGCTCGCAGGTCTATATAGAAGGCAAGTTGCAGACCCGCAAGTGGCAGGACAACAGCGGTAATGACCGTTACACCACCGAAATCATAGCCAGCGAAATGCAGATGCTGGGTGGTCGTGGTGGCGGTAGCACCGGTTTTTCCGCTGATTCCGCTGATTCCGCGCCATCCTCCAGGGCCGCCCCGGTAGCGGCTGCCGCTGGCGCCGATGACTTTGATGATGATATTCCGTTTTGACGGTTTGCCGGGGTGATTGAATAAAAAGCCTGCGTAAGCAGGCTTTTTATTGGGTCGTGGAAAAGTTGCCGGCGCGAATAAGTGCCGTAACTCAGGAACACGTTCCATCATTCCCGCTTTCGCAGAAATGCCGGAAGGTTTTTTTTAGTTTGTGAGTTTAACGTGGTTCTGCCAGGCGCAGCGGCAGCTGGTGACCCGGAAAAGCCGGCTGGTAATCAGATTCGTCCGGTTGGCTGGAGATGCCAGAGAAGCCGTCCGGCAACCTGGATTTATTCCCTTATTTACTGTTTTCTTCATCCCAAAAACCCAAGATATTGGGTTTGAAACGTGCGTATAATATCCCCACTCAGACCGGCTGGCAGGGCAAAAACAAGACCGGGAATCCCAAAAAATCGCTTAAAGCTATCAATCTACACAAGGTATCAATGCCAAGTTTTTGATTTCGTTTTATATGTGTGGACAGGTAACCGGGGTAAATCCGGAATCTGGCCTAAGTTACTGTCCACAAGGCGATTTTTTGTATTTTTTGCTTGACGAAAACCCCCTGTCTCAATATAGTGTCGAAAAGTGGGACTCAGTGGATATTTATGGGTCTCAGGGGAGCACAGGGGGGCTGTTTTGTTCATTGGTGGAAGCACTGTCAATCTCGATGCGAAAGGCCGGCTGGCCTTTCCGACCCGCTATCGGGACGAATTGATGGCACGTTGCGAGGGCAAGGTGGTGCTGACCGTCGATGAGAATCGCTGCCTGAGTCTGTACCCGCAGGGTGACTGGGAAGAATTCCAGCGCTCGCTGGTGCGCATGCCGAACCAGGATGCGCGCGTGCGTACGCTGCAGCGCGTTCTGCTGGGGCATGCCACGCCACTGGAAATGGACAAGAACGGTCGCGTGCTGATCCCGCCGCGCCTGCGAGAGTTTGCCGGACTGGACAAGCGTGTCGTGCTGACCGGTCTCGGTTACAAGTTTGAAATCTGGAATGAAGAAGCCTGGGAAAAACTGTGTGGCGACTGGGTCGAGGACGGCAGCAGCAGTAAAGACATGCCCGATCCATTTATAGATCTGAAGCGCTGACAGGTGGAACAACGTTACGCACACCGGCCGGTCCTGCTCGCAGAAGTACTGGATGCCCTGGCAATTCAACCGGATGGTTTTTACGTAGATGGAACATTCGGTCGCGGTGGGCACGCTGCTGCAATCATGGACGAGCTTGGGCCAGAGGGGCGACTGCTTGCCATGGACAAGGACCCTGAAGCGGTGCAGTCGGCAGAGGAGCAGTTTGGCGATGATCCTCGTTTCGAAATACAACAGGGTACATTCACAATGCTGAGCCGCGTGCTTGCGCAGCGACATCTTGAAGGCCGGGTGAACGGCCTGTTGCTGGATCTCGGCGTTTCCTCGCCGCAACTCGACAACGCATCTCGCGGTTTCAGTTTTTCACATGACGGCCCCCTCGATATGCGCATGGATCCGACCATCGGGCCCAGTGCGGCCGAGTGGTTGCAGGTCGCCGATGAAAAGTCCATTAGCGACGTCCTCCGGGTATACGGTGAAGAGCGTTTCTCGAGACGCATTGCGCGCGCGATTGTTGCACGGCGTGCTGAAGAGCCGTTGCGTACCACCGGGCAGCTCGCCGAGCTGATCGACACGGCGGTTCCGTCGCGCGAAAAGGGCAAGCACCCGGCGACGCGCAGTTTCCAGGCGATCCGCATCTTTATCAACAGGGAGCTGGATGATGTCAGGGACGTGTTGTCGCAGGTGCCCGACATGCTGGCACCGGGTGGCCGGCTTGCAGTGATCAGCTTCCACTCGCTCGAGGATCGCATCGTCAAGCGATTTATTCGCGACGAGTATCGCGGCGAGCAGCCGCCCGATGAGTTTCCGCTCGCCGGAATGGATTATCAGCCACGCCTGAAACCGGTCGGCAAGGCAATCCGTGCCGGAGATGCAGAGGTGCAGGAAAATCCGCGTGCACGCAGTGCCGTGTTGCGGGTTGCGGAGCGACTGCAGTGAGCGGGCGGCCCGGCGTGTTGATCGTGCTGCTGGCGCTGCTTGTCGTGTCCTCGCTGGGCGTTGTGTACAGCAAGCACCAGGGGCGCAAGTTGTTTGTGGAATTGCAGGCGCTGGGCGAGGCGCGTGACAGCATGGATATCGAGTGGGGGCAGCTGCAGCTTGAGCAGAGCACCTTGACGATGCAGGGAAAGATCGAGCGCGCCGCGCGTGAGCGACTGGGTATGGTGAGTCTTACAACCGACCGAATGGTGATTGTCCGGCCATGAATGCTGATCCGGCACGCACGCAATTTACCGCCCGCCGGGTTTTCCTGATGGCATGCATGCTGCTGGCCGCCGTTACGCTGGTCGGGCGTGCCGTAACCCTGCAGGTGCTCGACAAGGAATTCCTGCTCAGCCAGGGGCAGGCAAGGCACTTGCGTGTCGTTGACCTGCCTGCGCATCGCGGCATGATTCGTGACCGGAACGGTGAGCCGCTGGCAGTCAGTACCCCGGTCGAGTCAGTGTGGGTTAACCCGCAGGTGCTTGGCAGCGAGCAGGATCGCATTCCCGAACTGGCGCGCAAGCTGTCGCTCAAGCCGGCTGGCGTGATACGCGCCCTGGCAAGTCGTGCGGACCGTGAATTTATTTATATCAAGCGTCACGTGAGCCCGGATCTTGCCGAGCAGGTCATGGCCATGGAGATACCGGGTGTTTACCTGCAGCGCGAATACCGTCGCTACTACCCGGATGGCGAAGTGGCGGCGCACCTGGTCGGCTTTACCGATATCGACGACGCAGGCCAGGAAGGCCTGGAACTGGCCTACCAGGACTGGTTGCAGGGTGAGCCGGGCGCAAAGCGCGTCATCATGGACCGGCAGCGCCACATCGTTGAGGACGTGGAGAGCATCAGCCGCCCGCGCATCGGCAAAGACCTCCGGCTAAGCATTGACCGGCGTATACAGTACCTGGCCTACCGCGAGCTGAAGGCGGCCATGAAAACGCACAAGGCCAAGGCGGCCTCGGCCGTGGTGCTGGATGTGCAGAGCGGTGAAATTATCGCCATGGTCAACCAGCCGTCGTTCAATCCCAACAACCGCAAGCAGCTGCGCCGCAGCGACATGCGCAACCGTGCCGTGACGGACGTGTTCGAGCCGGGTTCGACCATGAAGCCGTTTATCGTCGCCGCGGGACTCGAGAGCGGGCGTTACCGCCCGGATACGCCTGTCAGTACGTCGCCCGGCTGGTACCGCGTCGGCGTCAATACCGTGCGTGACGTGCATGACTACGGGCAACTGGATGTAACCGGTGTGATCCGTAAATCAAGCAATGTCGGCATCAGCAAGATTGCCCTGTCGCTGACACAGGAAAGCATCTGGGAGTTGCTGTCGGAGCTGGGTTTCGGCGCGCAGACGTTCAGTGGTTTCCCCGGCGAGGCATCGGGACTGTTGCCGCACTACAGTGGCTGGAACGCGATCGAGACGGCCACCATGTCATTCGGCTACGGCCTGTCGGCAACGCCGCTGCAGCTTGCACAGGCCTACGCAGTCATTGCCAGTGGCGGTATAAAGCGTTCGATTTCCTTCCTGCACGACAAGCGTAGCGCCGAGGAGCGTCGCATCATGCCGGCACGTGTTGCGGAGCAGGTGCGCGACATGCTGGAAGCGGCGGCCGGAGTGGATGGTACCGCGCCGCAGGCAGCCGTCGCCGGCTACCGCGTTGCCGGCAAGACCGGCACGGTGCGCAAGTCGGTTGCCGGGGGCTATTCGGATGACCGGTACCGCGCGGTATTCGCCGGTATGGTGCCGGCGAGTAATCCGCGGCTTGTCATGGTGGTGGTGGTCGATGAGCCGTCCGCCGGACAGTATTACGGCGGCCAGGTCGCCGCGCCGGTCTTCTCAAAAGTCATGGCAGGCACCTTGCGCCTGATGGCAATACCGCCTGATGGCTTGCCGTTGATACAGACGCGCGGTGCAAGCGGGGAGGACTCTGCATGATGGCGGCGGAGCAAATGACGCCTGTGCATACGCTGTCCGGCCTGCTTGCCGAATACAGCAGCGAAAAAATAAGGCAGGACATCAAGGTGTCGGGGCTGGCACTGGACAGTCGCAAGGTGCAGGCGGGTGACCTGTTCCTTGCGGTGGCCGGTTCGCAAACGCATGGCCTGGCACACGCACGCCAGGCGATCGCGCTGGGTGCGCTGGCCGTTGCCTGGGAGCCGGTCGAAGGCAATACGTCACTGGCCGAGACTGCCGCGCTGTTGCCGGCCGTCACCGTGGCCGTGCCGGGGCTTGCCCATGTCGTCGGCCTGATCGCCGATCGTTTTTACGGCCACCCGTCGCGTGGCCTGTTCATGATCGGTGTGACCGGTACCGATGGCAAGACATCCTGCAGTCATTTCATTGCGCAGGCGCTGGACAGCCATGACCGCCGTTGCGGCGTCATCGGCACGCTCGGTAATGGCCTGTACGGTGAGCTGGAGAAATCCGGTAATACCACGCCGGATGCCCTGACCATGCAACAGAGCCTGCAGGGCATGCAGCGGCGCGGTGCGCGTTGCGTGGTCGCGGAAGTTTCCTCACACGCCATGGACCAGGGAAGGGTCCTTGGCGTGCATTTTGATATCGCGGTCCTGACTAACCTGTCACGTGACCATCTTGATTATCACGGCAATATCGAGGCCTATGCCGAGGCGAAACGCAAGCTGTTCCATTCCGATGGTTTGCGTTACGCAGTCATCAACGCCGATGACCAGTTCGGCAGTGCGCTGCTCGATGCTATTCCGCCAGGCGTGGCGCCGGTCGCCTACCGCCTTGAGAACGAACCGTTCCGCACGCGCTTCCCGGCGCAATGGGTGATCGGCCGTAACCTGCAGACGGATGTCACCGGCATGCAGTTTGATGTCGTCACCCCCTGGGGTAGCGGGCATTTGCGCTGCGGGCTGCTGGGGCGTTTCAATGCCAGCAATCTGCTGGCCACGCTGGCCTGCCTGTGTGTTGCCGGCTTGCCGTTTGAAGAAGCCCTGCGTCGTTTGTCGGCAACCCGCACGGTGCCCGGACGCATGGAACGATTTGATGTCGGTGCCGGTCACCCGCTGGTGGTGGTCGATTATGCGCACACCGCCGGCGCGCTGGAAGCGGTGCTGGATTCACTGCGCGCCCATTGCACGGGCCGTTTGTGGTGTGTGTTTGGTGCCGGTGGTGATCGCGACCGGGGCAAGCGCCCGCAGATGGGTGCCGCTGCCGAGCGTCATGCGGATTGCCTGGTGCTTACCGATGACAATCCACGCACTGAAGACCCGCAGCGGATTATCGACGACATCTGTGCCGGCATCCGCCAGCCCGGCAGGCTGCATATCGAGCATGACCGGGGACACGCAATCAGCTGGGCAATGCGCGAGGCGGCAGCCGATGACGTTGTGCTGATCGCCGGCAAGGGGCATGAAACGGTGCAGCTGATCGGTGACCGCGCCTTGCCATTCAGTGATCGCGAGCGCGTGATGGCGCTTGCACGGGAATGGGCGCAATGATGTCGATGCGACTTTCCGAAGCCGCCAGCGTGCTTGACGGCCAGATGTCCGGTTCGGATGTGGACTTCATGGGCATCAGTACCGATACCCGCACCCTGTCGGAGGGCGCGTTGTTCTTCGCGCTGCAGGGGCCGAATTTCGACGGGCACGCCTATGTCGAGACTGCGCGTGAGCGGGGTGCGGCAGCGGCAGCGGTCAGCGAACCGTGCAACACGCTGTTACCGCGCATTACCGTCACCGATACGCGACTCGCGCTCGGTCAGCTGTCAGCCGACTGGCGTCGCCGCTTTCAGTTGCCGGTCATCGGTATTACCGGCAGCAACGGCAAGACATCGGTGCGCGCGATGACGTCGGCCATTCTTGCCCGCTGCGGGCGTACCCTGTCGACACAGGGCAACCTGAATAATGATATCGGCCTGCCGCTGACGCTGGCGCGCCTCAGTCCCGACGACCGCTTTGCCATTCTCGAAATGGGCGCCAATCATCACGGTGAAATCGATTACCTCGCCGGCATCGCGCGCCCGACCATTGCGGTGATAACCAATGCAGGTCCGGCGCATCTCGAAGGTTTTGGCGATGTCGCCGGCGTCGCGCGCGCCAAGGGCGAACTGTTTGCACGCCTCGACAGTGACGGGGTGGCGATTATCAATGCCGATGACACGTATGCGCCGCTGTGGCGTGAACTGTCTGCCCACTGCCGGCGCATCGAGTTCGGACTTGATGCGGACTGCGCGGTGACGGCCGAATGGTCGGGTGATGCCGGCGGCAGTGACGTTACGCTGTATACGCCGGAAGGCGAAACACGTTTTCGTTTGCCCTTGCCCGGCCGGCATAACGTAATGAATGCACTCGCCGCCAGTGCGGCTGCACAGGCGGCCGGCGCCGGCCTGGAGGATATCCGTACCGGGCTGGCCGGGCTGGTGCCGGTTGCCGGACGTTTCAATATTCACCACCTGCCGGGTGATATCACCGTTATCGATGATACCTACAACGCCAATCCCGGCTCGCTGCAGGTCGCGCTCGATGTGCTGGGCATGGCCGGCGGAACGACCTGGCTGGTGTTGGGTGACATGGGTGAGCTGGGCGAGGAGTCCACGGCACTGCATGCGGCTGCCGGGCGCGGTGCGCGCGAGGTCGGTGTCGAGCGCGTATTCACGCTGGGCGAACTCGCAAAGGCGGCTGCCGACAGTTTTGGCCGGCAGGGCGAGAGTTTCAGTTCGCTGGATGCCCTGGTCGATGCGTTAACCGGAAAGCTGCAGGGTCCGTTGCATATCCTCGTCAAGGGATCGCGTCGTATGCGCATGGAACGTGTTGTTGAAGCACTGCTGTCCTGGAGAGGAGTCTGACATGCTGCTTTATCTGACCGAATACCTGAGTCAGTACTACAGTGGATTTCATGTATTCCAGTACCTGACATTGCGTGCCATTCTCGGCGTGCTGACCGCGTTGCTGATTGCCTTCATGGTCGGCCCGGAAATGATTCGACGTCTCGGGCGTTACCAGATCGGTCAGCCGGTACGTGATGACGGGCCGCAGACACACCTGGCCAAGGCCGGTACACCGACCATGGGTGGCGCGTTGATTCTTGTTGCCGTGGCGGTAGCGACCCTGTTGTGGGCGGACCTCGGCAACCGTTATGTCTGGGTCGTGCTGATCGTGACAATGGCATTTGGCGCGATCGGCTGGGTGGACGACTATCGCAAGCTGGTACTGAAAAATTCAGATGGAATTTCGGCGCGCAGCAAACTGTTCTGGCAATCGGTGATTGCACTGAGCGTCGCGCTATTCCTGTACATGACATCGACGTCGCCGGCTGAAACCTCGCTGATCGTGCCGTTCTTCAAGGACATCGCTGTCGACCTCGGCTGGGTCTACGTGCTGGTTGCCTGGTTCGTCATCGTCGGCTCCAGCAATGCCGTCAACCTGACCGATGGCCTGGACGGCCTGGCCATCCTGCCGACGGTGCTGATTGCCGGTGCACTGATGGTATTTGCCTATACCACCGGTAATGTGAAATTCGCTGTTTACCTCGGTATTCCCTATATCAGCGATGCCGCGGAGATTGTCGTGTTCTGTGGTGCGCTGGTCGGCGCCGGGCTTGGCTTCCTCTGGTTCAACGCCTATCCCGCCATGGTGTTCATGGGTGATGTCGGCGCGCTCGCGCTGGGTGCGGCGCTGGGGATCGTGGCGGTGCTGGTCCGCCAGGAGCTGGTATTC
>JAOULY010000486.1 GCA_029881775.1 Gammaproteobacteria bacterium | reverse complement strand
GCAACTTGACCTGCTCGAGCAAGAGCGGATTGCCTTACTCGAGTCAGCCAGCTTCAAGGCAGGCCCGGATGGCATGCTGTATTTTCTCGAATGGTGCGACCCGACCGGGAACATTACACCAAGGTGGGAACAACTGCTGTCACTGGCCGGCACCTGTCGCGACCAGAACCGCAGAAACCATCACCTGGTCGAGCTGTGCAGCAAGAATACACGTGAAACACTGCGCATCCTGCGCGGTGAAGAGGCCCAACCCAACCTGTACCAGCCGGACGGCGAGACCAGCAACGGGCATGAAAACCGTTCACTGGCGCGCGCCTGATCCGGCATAAGCGGCGGGTATTCCCGTCGAACCGGTTTGCTGTGCATGTGCTATTACCGTGCGGGAAATCTCCCGCACGGTTTTTTTATTAATGCGATTCCGGTTGCGCACCGGCACAGTCCTGTACCCACTGCATGCAGTGTCAAATGTCAGGAATAACCCGGGACCCACTGCTGCGTAATTAACTCCCTCTCCCTGGCCCTCTCCCGAAGGGAGAGGGAATGCTCTTTCTCATTACAACTGCTCCCTCTCCCACAGGGAGAGGGGTATAAAAACAGGCGGTTAGTTTTATTCCGGCCCGCTCCCAAAGGGAGAGGGGATGCTGTTTCTCATTACAACAGCTCCCTCCCCCTTAAAGGCAGGGCTGGCGATAGTGGACCTGTCGGGAAGCCGGCCCGTGCCATGCCGGGAATGGCCAGCGCTGCAAACTGATCAGCGACTGTTGGTGCCGGTATCCGGCAAATCCTTTTTCATATGCCTGGACTCGAGCGAGTATTCATCGGCCCATGATCGTTCAAGCGGCGGCAGTGGTTTTGGCGCCTTTGGCTTGCTGTCAGCCTTCACCTGTCGCTTGTTTTCAGCCGCATCGAAATAAAGCTGTTCTTCCGTCAATCTTTGCATGGGTTCCGGCGGGCCGACTCTGCCAACGAGACTCTCGTCATAAACCAGGTTGACCTCCACACGACGGTTGCGCGCACGCCCGGCCTCCGTGGCATTGGTATCCACCGGCCGGGTATCACCGTACCCTTCGGCACGGAAGCGGTCCTCCGGAATGCTGCCCTGCTGCATCAGGGCATGCACCACGGTCACGGCACGCGACACGGACAGGTCCCAGTTGGAGCGGAACCTGGCGGTGTGAATCGGCCTTGAATCCGTGTGGCCCGCCACGTTGATCTCGCCCGGATTATTACCGATGGTTACGGCCATCTTGTCGAGCACCTTGCGGAACGGGTCAATCAGCTTCTCACTGCCTGACGGGAACGATCCACGCTCGAGGATGCTGACCACGATGGTGCGGTCCTCGATCTTGATCTCGACCATGCCTTTTTCTATTTCATCGGCAAGCGCCAGCTGCAGGCGTTCCTTTTCCTTGTTGATCGCATCGACTAATCCGGAAGACGGTTTCGGCACCTTCAGAAAATTCATGAAGTCGTCCGTGGTATGTTGACGCACTTCGTTCACCGCCGTTTCAGGACTCGGGATACCGGCACTGAATTCCTGGGCAATGATGTTTATACCCTTGGGCGGCTCCTTGATCTTGATCTCACGCTGGACACCAAAGGCCTCCGCCATGGAACCGGCCACCTGCTTGTATTTCTGCACATCCATTTCGGAGAAAGAAAACAGCAGCACGAAGAATGCCAGCAGCAATGACATCAAATCGGCAAAGGTTAATACCCATGCCGGTATACCGGCAGGGCATTTGGATGCGGGTAAGGATTCGCTATCGCAGGACATGCATGATTTTCCCGGGCGTTATCAGGCAGCCTCATCTTCCTTGGGTGTTAAACGCTGGTTACCCGGCAGGTAGGTTTTCAGCAGGTCTTCCACCACGCGCGGGTTGATCCCGGCCTGGATGGATGATATTCCCTCCAGTATCAGTGATTTCGTAATGCGTTCATGCTTGCTGCGCAATGCCAGCTTGTCGGCAATCGGCAGTGCAAATACGTTGGCTATAACGGCACCGTACAACGTGGTCAGCAAGGCAACCGCCATGGCCGGACCCAGCGCCTTGGGATCGCTCATGTTGGCCATCATCTGCACCAGGCCGATCAGTGTACCGATCA
>JAOULY010000485.1 GCA_029881775.1 Gammaproteobacteria bacterium | reverse complement strand
GATGAAAGGCCTGCCCGAAGTGCGCACGGCATGGATTGAGGAGCGCGCTGATACGGAACTGCTGCCGGGTCCGTCGTCGGCGTTCGGCCGCGACCGGCAGTCGGACCCGGCGCTGTCGCAGCTGCGTTTCGAGCATATTCGCCAGCCGCGTGTGGCGCGCGCCGGTCACAACGTGACCCAGATGCACTATGCGCGCCAGGGAATCATCACGCCGGAGATGGAGTTCGTGGCTATTCGCGAGAACCTGCGCCTCGAGGAACTGGCCGGCAGCAGTTTGCTGAAGCAGCATCCCGGCCACAGTTTCGGCGCCAGTATTCCGGAGCGGGTCACCGCAGAGTTCGTGCGTGACGAGATTGCGCGCGGTCGCGCCATCATCCCGGCCAACATCAATCACCCGGAACTTGAACCGATGATTATCGGCCGCAATTTCCTGGTGAAGATCAACACCAACATCGGCAACTCGGCGGTCACGTCGTCCATCACGGAAGAGGTCGAGAAGATGGTGTGGTCGGTGCGCTGGGGTGGCGACACGCTGATGGACCTGTCGACCGGCAAGAACATTCATGAAACGCGCGAGTGGATCCTGCGTAATTCACCGGTGCCGGTCGGTACCGTGCCGATCTACCAGGCGCTGGAAAAGGTCGGCGGCAGCGCGGAAGACCTGACCTGGGAATTGTTCCGCGATACCTTGATCGAGCAGGCCGAGCAGGGGGTGGACTACTTCACCATCCACGCCGGTGTGCGCCTGCCATGGGTGCCGATGACGGCAGACCGGGTGACCGGCATCGTCTCGCGCGGCGGTTCCATCATGGCCAAGTGGTGCCTGGCGCATCATGAAGAGAGTTTCCTGTACACGCACTTCGCGGATATCTGCGAGATCATGAAGGCCTATGACGTATCGTTTTCGCTCGGCGACGGGCTGCGACCGGGTTCGATCGCCGATGCCAACGACCGCGCGCAGTTTGCCGAGCTCGAGACACTGGGCGAGTTGACGAAGGTGGCGTGGGAACATGATGTGCAGGTGATGATCGAAGGCCCGGGCCATGTGCCGATGCAGATGATCAGGGAAAACATGGTGAAGGAACTGGACGACTGCCATGAAGCGCCGTTTTACACGCTGGGGCCGCTGACCACCGATATCGCACCGGGTTATGACCACATCACCTCTGCCATCGGTGCGGCGCAGATCGGCTGGTACGGTACCGCCATGCTGTGCTACGTGACGCCGAAAGAACACCTCGGCCTGCCGGACAAGAATGACGTGCGCGAGGGCATTATTACCTACAAGATCGCCGCGCACGCCGCCGATCTCGCCAAGGGTCATCCGGGTGCGCAGGTGCGTGACAATGCGCTGTCGAAGGCGCGTTTCGAGTTTCGCTGGGCTGACCAGTTCAATCTCGGTCTCGATCCGGAAAAGGCACGCGAGTTCCACGACGCCACCCTGCCGAAAGATTCGGCCAAGGTCGCCCATTTCTGTTCCATGTGCGGTCCCAAGTTCTGTTCCATGAAGATCAGCCAGGACGTGCGTGACTACGCGGCGCAGAAAGGCATTGGTGATATCGGTGTGGCGATTGAAGCCGGCATGAGCGAGAAGGCCGCCGAGTTCAAGGAAGGCGGTGCGGAGATTTACAGCAAGACATGATCTAACAGCGCTGCAGGAGCGCCTTGCAGGCGCGATTCATCTTCAATCGCGCCTGCAAGGCGTTCCTGCATTTAATTTGATTGCAGGGAACCGCAATGACAGAAACAAACGTTAATTTCAGTAGCCGCATTCTCCTGCGGCTGGTCCTGCTGGGCGCGGTCATGCTGGTCGTGATCCTGGCGAATGTTAAGTTTATCAACGAGCTTTATTTTGCCCACCAGCTGACGAAGGCCGGTTTTATCATTAACGGCGGCATTATCGCGATATTCGTGCTGGGGCTGGTAAAGATAATCTTCTCCCTGTTGCGTTACATGCGGGAAGAGGCGGCAGTCGAGCGTATCGTGTCGCGGCTGCAGAGTGATCACGATAACCCGCTGAAGGGGGTGAGTCCGCGCTCGATCATCGCGCGTCGCTACAGCACCCTGCACGGGCTGAGCGAGAAGTACGCGCGCATCAACCACAGCGCGCTGGCC
>JAOULY010000484.1 GCA_029881775.1 Gammaproteobacteria bacterium | reverse complement strand
ACGCATTCAAAGACACGCTGGGCGGGACTTCTAACATAGCTACTCCTTCGAGTATGAATCTCAGAGGAGGCGACGGGATCATGCCGACCACTATTGGCCGATTATCAACGGGTAGTCCCAACTAAGGTTGGATGCTGTGGAAATGATTTCCCACAGGGCGGGCTCAGGTCGCATCCTAACACGATGCGGCATCGACTGTTGGTAAAGAACCGTGGAATCGCCAGTTCAGGCGTTTTGGCTGGGGGCTTGTTACTCAAAGCCGGTTGATTACTAATGCGTTCTTGACGGAGGGGAGCACAGGAAGCATAGGAAAAAGGGGACAGATTTATTTATACGGGCTTGGGTGGGTCGTACTTTTCTAAAATAAATCTGTCCCCTATTATTCTAAAATAAATCTGTCCCCTATTATTCTACTCCCAGCCATACGCCGGGTGCCAGCGATGCGACGAATCAATCTCTGACTTATGGTATCTACTCTGGTTTGCAGTGCCGCATCGATGTTATGCCCCAATAGCATCGGTGACTGACGTAAAAAAAGAAAGGTCCTTTTTTACCTGGCGCTTTCACCGACAGCCTTATCGATGGCCGCCTTGAAGACGCTGAGCGGCCGTGCACCGATAATGACCTGACCGTTTATCTTGTCGGCGGCGCTCTTGCCCACGACGAAGCTGGGAGTCCCGGTCAGGCGGGAAGCGTTCGCATTCTTGGCGTCCTGGTCGATCCCGGCCAGGTGTCGTTCGCTGTCCAGGCAGGCATTGAAGGCATCGACCTCCAGCCCTACGCTCGCTGCATGCAGTGGCAGCTGATCCCTGTCGAGCTTCCCGGGGTTCCTGAACAGCTCCTCGCGCATCTCCCAGAACCTGTCCTGTTCTCCAGCACAATGTGCGGCCTGTGCGGCCTTCCGTGCATGTTTGTGTGAGGCGAGCGGTAGGTTGAGGGCGACCCAGCGCACCTTGCCGGTATCGATGTAATCACGTTTCAGCTCGGAGAAGGTGGTCTTGATGAATCGCAGGCAGAAGGGGCACTGGTAATCCGCGTATTCAACAACGGTGACGGGTGCCGAGGGATCGCCCATCACCGGTTTGCCGGTGATAGTTGCGGTGGCCTGTGTCGGCCGTGAAGGGCGCTGGCCACGGGCCGTGCCTTGTTTCTCGATCTTTTCGACAATCTGGCGTATCGCCTTCAGTTCCTCGAGGATGGTATCGAGGATCTCGCTGTCACCAGGTGTCGTCCCGGCGGTCTCTGCTTCCACACCTGACGGAAAGATCAGGGGCAGCAGGCTGATGATTGCGGCAGCCGCCAGACTGCGCCAGTGCAAAGGAACTGGGAAATGGAGACAAGCGTGTTTCATAAGCAGGAACCTTTTATTTACGGATTAATGAGCAACCATGCCATCGGCAGCGCAGCGATGCAATCTCCTGTGGCGCTCGATGATAATGCATATTGATAACAATCCCGGCAAGGACAGTCGCCGCAATATCGGGAAGGCGCTTATGAAAGCGCGGGGCGTGATCCATGTACACTCCAGCGATCATCGCCCGCACCGGGTACTTGTTTCACATGACACTGACTATACCCTGTCATTTGAAATCCTTGCACAGCTTGCAGACCAGCGTCCGGGTGTTGAACGCGTCGCCTGGTCAGGCACCATTTAAAACAGCATGCATGTCCGCTGGCCGGGTACTCGCGGTAACAGTTCGAATAGCCGTATACGCGTATACGGCTATCTTTGCGTCAACAACCGGAACTAGAAGACGGCATCCCCGGTTGCCTTGCGCTGGATCAGCAGCAGGTCCTGCACGCCGATAGACCGCCCGGCAACAGGTTGTGGCTCACCGTCAACCAGGGGCGCAATGATGGCAACAATCTCCTGCTCCGCAGTCAACTCCAGTGTCTCGAGTACTGCGCGCGATGCTATCAATACATCGGCCGCATTGACCGTTCCGTCACCATTCAAATCACCCCATTCCGGCGTGCTTGCCGGGCTCGTCGGATTATAGCCCAGCGCCACTTCATCGCCGTCTCCGAATCCGTCTCCATCCGAATCAAACAATAGCGGATCAGTGCCGTATCCCGACTCGTCCGCATCCGTCAGGCCGTCGTTATCGTCATCATC
>JAOULY010000067.1 GCA_029881775.1 Gammaproteobacteria bacterium | reverse complement strand
TCTTATATCGCGTTACCGGCCTGCTTGCCTGCCTGGTGTTGTTGCACGGCTGTGCCGCAGCAACGGTCATCCGCAAGCAGCCTGACTTCGACAACGAACGGCAGCAACACCTGCTGCAGACCTTTCGGCCGGAAACTGTCGCGCTTGGCACAGCTGAAGCGTTCCGCCGGTAGGCTGTCACCGATACTGCCAGCCAGTCGTTTATAACCGTTTTTTCCGCTGGATGATTTTGAGAACGTTGTTACTATTGGGTGGACACTCAATGTGGGAGGGGCACCATGAATAACGAAAATGCCGGTAAATTAATTCTGCGTCTGACGGTCGGTTTGCTGATGCTGTTTCACGGTGTGGCCAAGCTGATACACCCTGACTCGCTCGATTTCATTCGCATGGGTCTGTCAGGACTGGGTCTGCCCGAGTTGCTGGCCTATGGCGTGTACGTCGGTGAGGTGCTGGCACCGATATTGCTGGTTGCCGGGATATTCTCGCGCTGGGGTGGCATGCTGATCGTGGTCAATATGCTGTTTGCCATTGGCCTGGCACACACGGGTGACCTGTTTGCACTGACCGATCACGGTGGTTACCGCCTCGAACTGCAGATGTTCTACCTGCTTGGCGGACTCGCGGTGATGTTCCTCGGCAGCGGCCGTTACGCGATCAAGCCCGACTGACAGGACCGTTGACCAGTGCGCTGGCAGCCGACCTGCTGGTGCTGCTGCACCTGGCATTCATCGTGTTCGTGGTGCTGGGCGGTCTGCTGGTGTGGCGCTGGTGGCGAGTGGTGTTCCTGCACCTGCCGGCAAGCGTGTGGGGTGTGTTGCTGGAATTCAATGGCTGGCAGTGTCCATTGACGCCACTGGAGCAGCAGTTGCGTATTGCGGCGGGTGAGGCCGGTTACAGCGGCAGCTTTATTGCGTATTACCTGTTGCCGGTCATTTACCCGGCCGGCCTGACGCCGGGTTTTCAAATGGCACTCGGCGCCGGTGCCTTGCTGATCAACCTCGTGATCTACGGCTGGCTTCTCCTTCGCAAACACCCTATGCTCAAATGACTGGTTACCGGGAATAACAATGGCACAGTCGATTGGTCCGGCCCTGCGGGCGCACTGGCAACGCCTGGCCAGCCTGCCGGGTGGCAAGCGTTTGTTCAGTTACATGCTGGGCAGGTTTGTACCCTACAGCGGCAGCCTTGGCGCACAGGTGGATGTGCTGGAGCCTGGCAGGTGCGTGCTGGTATTGCGCGACCGGCGCCGCGTGCGAAACCACCTGGAATCCGTGCATGCCATGGCGCTGGCCAACCTGGCTGAACTGGTTACCGGACTGGCATTGATGAACAGCCTGCCGGACAGGACGCGCGGCATTCTCGCCGGGTTCAGTATCGATTACCTGAAGAAAGCACGCGGGCGATTGCGGGCCGAGTGCCGCTGCGATATCCCGACGAGTAACGAAGAGCGGGAATACCTGTTGACCGGTGCCATCCTGAATGAGGGCGATGAGGTTGTCGCTGAGGCAAAAGCGCGCTGGCTGATAGGCCCTGAACCGGTGGCATGAGTTACCCAACCGCTTTGACGCAGGCACTGGGTATCGATATCCCGCTGATCTGTGGTGCCATGTATCCCTGTTCCAATCCCGAGCTGGTTGCTGCCGTATCCGAGGCCGGTGGTATCGGCATCGTGCAGCCGCTGAGTCTTTCCTACGTGCACGGCTACGAATTTCGTGAGGGCCTGCGTTATATCCGGCGCCTCACCGACAAGCCGATCGGTGTGAACCTGATTATCGAACGCAGCTCGAAAAAATACCTCGAGCGCGTGTATGCCTGGCTGGAGATTGCGCTGGAAGAGGGTGTGCCGTTCCTGGTGACGGCGCTCGGCAAGCCGGACCGGGTGGTGGAGCGTGCCAGCCAGGCCGGTGTCACGGTCTACCACGATGTGACCAATCGCCTGTATGCGGAAAAGGCTCTGGATGCCGGTGTCGACGGCTTTATTTGCGTCAACAACCGCGCCGGTGGTCATGCCGGTGAACTGTCGGCCGCGGCGCTGCTCGATGAACTCGGTCCGCTGGGCAAGCCGCTGGTATGTGCCGGTGGCATCGGCTCGCCCGAAGGATTCAGTCAGGCCATTGCAGCCGGCTATGCCGGTGTGCAGATGGGGACGCGTTTTATCGCGACGCAGGAATGCAGTGCGCATGAAGACTACAAGCAGGCCATCATCAATGCCGGCGCGGATGATATCGTGCTGTCGGAAAAAATCACCGGTGTGCCGGTGTCGATTATTCGCACGCCATTTGTCGCCCGCATGGGCGTGCAGGCCGGACCACTGGCAAAGTGGTTATTGCGTGGTCGTCGCACACGGCACTGGATGCGAACATTCTATTCACTGCAGTCGATCTGGAAACTGAAGCGGGCGGCGGTGCGGGGCATGGGTTACCGCGACATCTACCAGGCAGGCAAGAGTGTCGACGGGATCCACGCGGTACTGCCGGCCGCCGAGGTTGTACGGACCTTTGCCGCGGCGCTGAAAACGGGCACTGCGTCATAACAGCGGCTTGAATACCATCTATACTGATCATAGTAGCCTTAACCCGTCGGAGGTTTATCAATGGGTGCCAGCGTTACAAAGATCGATGCAGGGAACGTTGCCTGCGAAGTCTGCCTGAAAGAAATACCCCTCAATGAAGCGGGAATAGTCGAGGTCAATGACTACGTGCTGTATTTCTGCGGACTGGACTGTTACCACCAGTGGCGCGCAACGCAGGACGACAATACCGCCGTGGACGACTGAGTGGTTTCAGTAGTCCGACGCTTCCTGTAACTCACGCAGATAACGAAACAGCCGGCGCGATGCGCCCGGTGGCTGGCCGTTTGACTGTTCACTGCGTGCCAGGCGGACCAGCTTGCGCAGCAATTGCCGTTCGGCGCGGGGAAAGTGCGACAGCACTTCGGGCAGGGCATCATCGCCTTTCAACAGCAGTTTCTCACGCAGGTCCTCCAGCAGGTGGAATTCCCGGGTAGAGGTGAGGTGCTGGTGCTCGCGGGCCTGGACCGCTGCCTGCACAGGCGCCGCATCGATATCCTGCATCAGTTTGCCGATAAACGACAGCTGGCGCTTGCGTGCACTGTTCGAGGTGATCTTTTTGGCGGTCAGCAGTGCTTCCAGCAGGCGCTCCGGGATGGCGAGCTGACGCAGGCTGTCATCGCTGAACTCGAGCAGTTTGATACCCAGTTCCTTCAGCGCATGCACCTCGCGTTTGCGCTGCGATTTGCTGATTTCATCCGTTTCGTCAAAGTCCATGGGGGCCTAGGATAGCGCGTTGGCGCGCATTTG
Organism: Gammaproteobacteria bacterium; assembly: GCA_029881775.1. GTDB lineage: Bacteria > Pseudomonadota > Gammaproteobacteria > UBA9214 > UBA9214 > UBA9214. Next base: position 4,852 of record JAOULY010000067.1, on the reverse strand, counting down.
TCCGCGCACCGGGCGACCGGTAGAATCGCTGCTTCACGCACAGGGAGCCGACATGGGCGACATACAGAATAGTGAAATGAATGCACCGTTACCGGATACGTCCACCCTCGAGGCGATGGTGCACGAGATCCTCAGCCAGGCGCAGGCAAAGGGCGCAGACGAGGTGGAGGCGGGCGTCAGCCTCGATGCCGGCCTGTCGGTTACGGTACGCCTGGGCGAGACCGAGACACTGGAATACAACCGCGACCGGACGCTGGGGCTGACCGTCTATTTCGACCAGCGCAAGGGCTCGGCCTCGACGGCAGATTTCACGCCGGAAGGCATCGCCACTACGGTGGCCGCGGCCTGCGATATCGCGCGTTACACCAGCCGTGATGAGTACGCTGGTCTGGCGGACCCGGACCGCCTGGCACGCGTTATCCCGGACCTCGACCTTTATTATCCCTGGGACATCGATGCCGGACGCGCGCTTGAGCTGGCCACGGAATGTGAAGACGCGGCCCGTGCCGTCGATGAACGCATCGATAATTCCGAGGGCGGCACGGTGTCGAGTTATGTCGGCCTGCGGGTAAAGGGTAACAGCAATGGCTTTCTGGGCTCGTACAAGTCCAGCTATCACTCGCTCAGCTGCGCCGTGGTCGGACGCCAGGGCAACGAGATGCAACGCGACTACTGGTCGGATGCCGCGCGTGATGCGCGTGACCTGCCGTCACCGGCATCCATCGGCAGAAAAGCGGGCGAGCGCACGGCGCAGCGACTCGGCACGCAACGCCTGTCGACCCGGCAGGCGCCGATCCTGATTGCCGCCGAGACCGCCGGCAGCCTGTTCCGTAATTTTATCCAGGCCATCAGCGGCAGTGCGCTGTACCGCAAGTCCACCTTCCTGCTCGATCACCTCGGTAAGCCGGTGTTCCCGGACTTCATGCGTATCCACGAAGAGCCGTTGCTGAAGAAGGGACTGGGTAGCGCGCCGTATGACTCGGAAGGCGTTGCCACCGCGCCGCGCGACATAATTACCGATGGTGTATTGCAGGGTTACGTGCTGAATTCCTACGCGGCCCGCAAGCTGGGTATGGAAACCACCGGCAATGCCGGCGGCGTGCGTAACCTGACCATTGATCCCGGCGAGCAGGACCTGCCCGCGCTGTTAAAGACCATGGGTAGCGGATTGCTGGTGAGCGAATTCATCGGCTTCGGCGTCAATATCGTCACCGGCGATTACTCGCGCGGTGTGGCGGGCTTCTGGGTGGAGAACGGCGAGATCCAGTACCCGGTTGACGAGATTACCGTCGCCGGCAATTTGCGCGACATGTTCATGGGCATTGCCGAGGTCGGCAATGATGTGGATATGCGCGGTAATATTCGCACCGGTTCGGTGTTGATAGACAACATGACCATTGCCGGCGCCTGATTCACGCCTGCAGAAAGCTGCTGCAGGAACGCAGCGCGTCCGCGAATCACATCATGGCCAGGGCACAATTATCGTTAATATCAGGGGTAATTGTGCCCGGCACGGTGCAGCTTTCAGGTGCCGAAATCGTATCCGGCATCAACACCATCCTCTGAAATTCTGACGTTGATCTTTGTGCCGGGTGTAAAATAGACAGGCTTCGACTCGATCTCTCGTCCATCGGCATAACGCACGGTAAAAACCATCGAGGCCTCACCCCTGACCGTTATTGGCATTAACGATCCTGGCTTGACGATACCAAGGTGTTTGGTTTTTTCGAGCCATCTGGCAGTAATATTCACATCCTGCGCCGAGTCATTTGCTATCCGGATGCGTGAGCCGATGCCGGCTTCCTTGACGAAAACATATGTCGTACTGATGATAACTACTAACAGTGTGGCAAAAATCAGTCGGGAAGATCGCATCAGCTGGATACCTGGCTACTGGCAGGCTGTTCAGAGAAGAAATATAGTACCGAGTCCAAGGAACACCAGGAAGCCGACCACGTCCGTGACCGTTGTCAGGATTACCGAGCCGGCCAGTGCCGGATCGATATTCATGCGCTTGAGCATGAACGGGATACTCAGCCCTGCCAGCGCGGCGCACATCAGGTTGACGATGAGCGCGGCGGCGATAATCAGGCCAATAGAATTATTCTGGAACCACAGCGCCGAGATGACGGCCACCACCAGTGCCCAGCCAACACCGTTTAATACAGACACGGCCAGTTCCTTGTACATCAACCAGCGGGCGTTACTGCTGCCGATCTGGCCGAGGGCGAGTCCGCGTATCACGATGATCAGTGTCTGGCTGCCGGCAATGCCGCCCATGCTGGCGACGATCGGCATCAGTACTGCCAGTGCGACCACTTGCTCGATGGTTGCCTGGAAGTTTCCGATTACCCAGGAGGCGAGGAAGGCGGTGAACAGGTTAATGCCGAGCCATAGCGCGCGCCGGCGTGCGCTTTTCAGGACCGGGGCGAAGGTGTCATCTTCCTCGTCGAGGCCGGCCATGCTGAGCAGCGAGTGATCGGCGTCTTCGCGAATCACGTCAACCACGTCGTCAATGGTGATACGGCCGAGCAGTTTGTTGTCTTCGGTGACCACGGCGGCGGATACCAGGTCGAGGTTTTCGAACTGCTTGGCGACTTCATCGTCCGGCAGTGAAGCCGGGATGCCAGGCAGGTCGCGGTCCATTACGGCGGCGACCAGTTGTTCGGATTCGTTGGTCAGTATCTGGGTCAGTTCCAGTGCGCCACGGTAGTGATCATTACGGTCGACCACGAACAGCTTGTCGGTATTCTTCGGCAGTTCGCCGCGCATGCGCAGGTAGCGGAACACCACGTCCAGCGTGACGTCGGCGCGCACCGTTACCACGTCGACGTTCATGAGGCCACCGGCGGTGTCCTCCGGATAGTGCAGTACGGCCTCGAGGCGCTGGCGGTCCTGCTTGTCCATGGCGCGCAGCACTTCGCGGCTGACCTTGGCGGGGAAGTCGGTGATGATGTCGGCGAGGTCGTCCGGGTCCAGTCCCTCGGTGGCGGCGACCAGGTCATGGGTCTCCATCTCTTTGATGAGACCGACGCGGACTTCGTCGTTGACGTGGGTGAGAACCTCGCCGTGATCGCCGGGGTCGACCAGCTCCCAGAGGATTTCGCGCGGGCCGTGCGGGAATGACTCCAGCAGGTCGGCGATTTCGGATGCGTGCAGGTTGACCAGCAGGTGCCGTACCTGGCCCGCGGCACCGGAGTCCATCGCCTGCGAGAGGCGCTCGAGGCGGCTTTCGGCGGTTTGAGTGATACCTGCTTCGTTCATGACTACGTACTGTCTCAGTGCCGACCGGAAACCCCGGTCAGAAGCGCAGTGCGCAGTGTAGCAGCATGTCCTTTATTCGGTAAGGTCGCTGTTGAGTGAATCGATGAATGCCGGTATCTGGTCCGGGCTGGTGTGATTGAGCAGTTCGTCTACCAGCGGCGTCAGTGATGCAATGCTGCTGTTGATGATGACATGCTTCACTTCCTGCAGGGTGGTGTGGTGCATGCTGAATTCATGCAGACCCATGCCGAGCAGCAGTCGGGTGTAGCGTGCATCGCCCGCCATTTCACCGCACATGGCGACCGGGATGCCGGCGCGCTTGCCGGCGTCGATGGTCATCTTGATCAGTCGCAGTACCGCCGGGTGTAACGGATCGTAGAGGTAATTTACCTGGTCGTCCACGCGGTCGATCGCCAGTGTGTACTGGATCAGGTCATTGGTGCCGATTGACAGGAAATCGAAATGAGCGGCGAAATCATCCGCCGACAGGGCGGCGGCCGGCACCTCGATCATGGCGCCTATCTGCATGTCCGGTGAGAATGCCAGCGACGCGCGCTGCAGGGCATTGCGCGTGTCGTTGACGAGAGAGAGCACCTGCTGCATCTCCCGCGTGTTTGACAGCATCGGCACCATCATGCGTACCGGCCCGTGTGCCGAGGCACGCAGGATGGCGCGGAGCTGCGGCCGGAACAGTGACAGGTCCTTGAGGCACAGGCGCACCGCGCGCAGGCCGAGGGCCGGGTTGTTGCAGCGTCCTGCATCGCTGCCGATGTGTTTATCCGCGCCGATATCCAGGGTGCGTATTGTCAGCGGTTTGCCTGCCAGGGTATCGAGAACTTCCAGGTAGCAATTGAACTGCTCTTCCTCGTCCGGTGGTTCCGGCCGGTTCATGAACAGGAACTCGGTGCGATACAGTCCCACGCCGGAGGCATTTTCGAGGCTGACCGACTGTACGTCGGCCGGCAGTTCGATATTTGCCATTAACGTCACGGTCACGCCATCCCCGGTGACGGCCGGCTGACAGGTGAGACGTGCAAGCCGCTCCCTGTGCTGTTGCTCGGCGACCTGGCGCTCGCGGTACCAGGCCAGCGTGCGCGCGTCCGGGTCGGCAATGATCACGCCCTGTAAGCCGTCGAGAATGATCGTTTCGCCATCACGTATCCAGGACAGGATGCCATGAGCGCCGACCACGGCCGGGGTTTGCATGCTGCGCGACAGGATTGCCGTATGCGACAACGGTCCGCCGTACTCTGTGGCGAAGGCGGCGATGCCCTGGTGCGCCAGCAATACGGTCTCGGCCGGCGTCAGGTCATCCGCCAGCACGATGGCGTCGTCAAGACTGGCGCCGTTACTGCAGGCATCCTCGCTGCCGGTCTCCAGCAGGATGCGCTGAATGCGATTGATGACATGGTCGATGTCGTCCTTGCGTGTGCGCAGGTAGGGATCATCCATTTGTTCGAAAACATCGACCACGGCATCGCGCTGCAGTTTCAGCGCCCACTCCGCATTGCAGCCCTGCGAGCGCATGATCTGGACAGGCACATCCACCAGTGTGGCGTCGTCCAGCATCAACAGGTGTGTGTCGATG
>JAOULY010000068.1 GCA_029881775.1 Gammaproteobacteria bacterium | reverse complement strand
CCTCTTTGCGTATCGGTTCCAGCTCGACCTTGTCTGATTCGCACTGCGCCACGCGCTGCCTGATCTTGCACATGATCATGGCTTCACGGCTGGCCAGGATGCCCGGTCTGCCGGGTTCGAAAATGTTTGTCTGCCTGCGTTGCCATTTGAAACCGAACCAGCTCATGTCTACATCCTCCTGCCTGTTTCACCCCCGGGACTCGTGTGCCAGTGAGGCCGGAGTGCTTGCTGTTTACATCACCTGCCGTGTTTGGAGTATTTATAGCTGTGCCCAACGCGCGCGATGGTGATGCCTGTTATTATGTTGCTTTGTCACTCCATACTGGTCCGGGTCGCTCGACCCGGCAATGGGGGTTCCCCCGATTTATGCGCGAGGATGCCTGCAGGGGCAGGTCTATGACCGGCAAATGGCGCCGGTCAGGGCGATTGACTAGACGGTACGCCTGTGGACGGCGTGTTCAGCGTGCCTTGCGTACAGTTATGTGATCCGTTCAGCGGGTGCGGCGCCGGCCCTCTTCGGGCGGGGGTGGCGGGATTTCCTGCGGTGCTGGCGGCGGTACTTCCCCGGGCGGTGCGGGGACTTCTGCGGGACTGTCGGGTGGAATTTCCGGCCCGGGTGTGTCCGGCGGGGCTTCCGGAGGAAAGCCCGGTGGAATTTCCGGAGAACCGTTACCCATGAACATGTTCGCTACCGGTCAGTTGTTGCCAGGAGTGTTTGCAAGACCATTATCATTCAGTGCAGTGCACCGTTCCTTGACCATAATCAATATTGTTGCATGGTAATCACTTCAGCATGCACCGGGAGAATGTTTTTGCCGCCACGGGTGCGACGTGCCGCATTTGCAGTGCGCCACGTGGCGCAATCGCAGCCGGGAGGGGAGGGTCATTTCTGTCCGGGCACGGGGAGGGCATGATGTTGCCACGCAAGTTGCTGCTGTTTGTACTGCTTATCAGTTTCCTGGTGACCTTCCTGCAGCTACAGGTTTTCCAGATCGCCTTCAGCCGGCTCGGGCTGTCGCCGGCGGGTGGCCTGCTGCTGGTCATGGCTGCGTTGATCGGCAGCGTCATCAATATCCCGGTGGCCACCATTGACTCCGGCTACGATCCCGCCGCTGCACCGCAGCTGCCCGGTGCCGGCATGTTTCCAATGCGCCCGGCGTCCGGCATGCCCGGCAAAACAGTCATCGCGGTAAACATCGGCGGCTGCGCCGTCCCGGTTGGTATGTGCCTGTACCAGTTGCTCGGGCACTTCGTCAGCCTGTACACCCTGCTGCCGGCGCTGCTGGTCGTGACCCTGGTCAGCCGCCTGGCCAGCCGGCCCATCCACGGAGTCGGTGTTGGCATGCCGGTGTTGCTGGCGCCGCTGGTGGCAGTGTTCATGGCGCTGTTGCTGGATTCCGGCAATCCGGCGCCGCTGGCCTTCTGCAGTGGCGTGCTCGGTGTGTTAGTCGGTGCCGATCTCCTGCGACTGCCCGATATCCGGCGCATGAATGTGCCGTTTGCCTCCATCGGTGGCGCCGGCACGTTCGATGGCGTGTTTCTCACCGGCATCGTCGCAGCACTGCTGGCCTGATCCGCCAGCGCACGCCGGCCCCGCTGAGTGCCCACCAGGCGACCAGCGTTTAATCGCAAGGCACGTCTTGCTGCGGTGCAGGCAATCAAGCCGTGCTTGACTGGCGTCAAGGGTTCCATCTATTTACTTCAGGTGACAGCAACTTTCCGCTAGCATGATGCCGGGAGGCCTTTCTTGCGCAGAAAAACCAGGAACCTGAGACATCGCAGTCGTGTGTTTGTGCGCGATGTACTGGTACATACACCAATCATCCACATGACGCTGTTGCTGATTTTCCTGTGGATGCTGTTTGCGGTCGGTATTTACTGGAGCGAGCAAGGCGCGGAAGGAACCGGTATCAGCAGCTACACTCGCGCGCTGTACTGGGGTGTAGCTGCGTTTTCCACGGCCGGTATTGCCGATGTGCCGGTGAACGACAGTTCGAAACTTATCGGCGCGGTCTGGATCATTGTCGGTTCCATACTATTTTTCGGCGCTATTGTGGCAACCGTAACCGCCTATTTCATGCGGCCGTTGCAGCGCCCGTCCAGGCAGATCATCGATACTATCGAATACAACCTCGAGCAGCTGGATAATCTCACGGTCGAGGAACTGGAGTTACTGAAAGAGACTACCGATTCCCTGATAGAGCACATGGAGCGAATCAGGGTGCAGCGTTCCCGGTCGGAAGGGGGTGGCGGCTGATGCGGTCTGCCATTCATGACAGTCGGGACGCCCGTGTATTTGATAAATGTCAATAATTCCGCACTTCCCCCGGCAGATCTTCAGCTGCTGGTGCATAGTTGATCTCGGCAATAACACGCCTGTCAGCAGACCGGCGAGTGAATCGGTTACTGGTTGCGAGGAAAGCGAATAATGGCGACGTGGATTGTGGTGGCTGACAGCAGTCGGTGCAAGATATACGCGCAGGACGGCCGCAAAGAGCCTCTTGTTGAGTTGCACGATCTCGTGCATCCCGCTGCGCGCATGAAGGGTAATCAGCTGGCTTCCGACAAGCCCGGCGATGACCATGGTGCCTACGGCGTGTCGCGGCACCCCATGGGCGCGCGAACTGATCCCAGGAAGCACGAGGCCGAGGTTTTTGCCCGTGAAATAGCGCAACAGCTCGAGTCCGGCCACACCAGTGGCCGCTTTCGTCACCTGGCGCTGGTGGCTCCACCGGCCTTTCTGGGCATGTTGCGTGATGCGATCAGCGCGGACCTGAGGCAGCTGGTGAACAACGAGGTGGGAAAAGACCTGGTCAAGCATAGTGCAGAAGAGGTCAGTGAACACCTGAAACAGGTGCGTACGTAATCCTTGTCGTGTGGCCCACTGTGCAGAATGCCGCTCTGTCCGTGGTAATGCCCGGTAATGAACAGCAACAGGGTGGCTGATGCTTCCTGGCATGAGCTGATCTAGCCGGCACAAGCGTCAGGCGGAGAATGTCCGTCCGGAAAAGAGCCCGACAGGTTTTGCCCGGCCTGTGCGCGGCAGCAACGGCCTGCCGGGATCGGGTATGCACGGGATGGTTGTAATCCTTCTGCATTGCCCGGGCACTGGTTCCCGCCCGCACCTCGAAGCCGCCGATCGCCGCCATCGGTACCTCCTGCCACCCGTCCCGCCGAAATGCACGTCATATCCCCGTGTAACTGCTCCGGCAATTCTGCCAGCTCCGCCGCGTTATCCTGTGGCAGGGTAATGTGCCGGAAACCGGTACGGTGTGCAGCCAGCGGTACCCGCTCCTTGCCCTCAGTCAGTCTCACGGCCACGACGTAGATCAAATCGCCCCGGGTACCCGGTCCGGCGGCCTCGCCCGGCAGCAGGCTTTCGCACCGTCCACCGCGCGTGCGGCGCGGTGGTCTCCGCGAGCCCTTTTCCCCGTGAAAGTTGCCCGGTCGGGTCCTGCTGGCATGTCTATGCGCGCCTTGCTGGCCCCGTAGCCTGGCCCCCACAAGTATCAGGCTGCAGCGATTGCTGCGATCTGACGCTAACTATATGAAAAGTGACATGCAACAGGCGTAGCTGCCATTGCCAGGAAAATCAGTAATTCAGATAAAGATTAGCTGGTTAGTGCCGCTACAGGAGGGAGGATACGAGTCGCCACGTTGGATATTTGGCTGCGGAACGGTCGCGCAGTCAGGTAAGGGTGGGGTAGATCAACTTAATCAGGTCAGGATTAGCAACTATGCATACCGGTCATCAAGAGCAGTCAGGACAGGGCATACAGGGTGACGGCGAGGACGCCGGGACCCGGGATGTAAACACCGATGCCTCCCTGCAGGAGCAGCCATCGATTGCGCAGCTGCAGTCAGCAGCAGATGAATTCCAGGCAGCATTCGATACCGCGCTTTACGAGCTGGAAAAATCCAGACGGCAGGCTGATGAGCGGTCCGCAAGAATCAGTGACCTGAATGATTCGATTGTTGCCCTGAATAATGCGCTTGCTGAACAGGTTGTCAGGGCCGATTCGAAGTCCCAGGCTGTTGATGCGCTGCAGAAACAGGTCGCCGAAGCAGAAGGTGAATGTGCAGCACTGACATCTAAATTGAATGAGCAGTCCCGGTCACAGGAAATGCAGCTTGAGCAGGTCAATCGCCTGTCAGCGCAAGTAGAAGAGTTGACCACTGAAATTAACCAGCACAAGTCGGCAGGTTTGCAGGCTGCAGAGGAGTACGCGCAAGAGCGCAGCCAGCTTGGCAGCCACATCGCCAAACTGAAAGAGCTATATAACGATGCATGCTACCGGCTGGAAGAGGCGCAAAAGGAGATTAATGCCAGCAAGGCAAAGCTGGAATCCGGCAGTGAAACGATTGTAAGGCTGAATACGGAACTCGATGACCTGCGGGGAAAATTCGACCAGCAGTCAGTCGCCATGGCCTCCCAGAACGAGAAGTTCGCACTGCAGGACAGTGAGATTTCGGCATTGCAGGGAACTGTCAACGAGTTGCTTGGCCACCGTGAGAAAATAGAATCACTGAATCGTGCGTTGCACGAGTCTTCGATCTCTGAAAATACAATGCATCAAAAAATCATGGGAGAGAAGGATTCCATGATTAGTGCGCTGAAAGAGCGTTTGTCTCACGGCGCCGCTGGAAATGTGCAGGCTGATGAATCTGCCGAGCGCGCGCGCTTGCAGGCAGGGCTGGATGCCATGGATGCGCGTCTGCGTGATAAAGACAGAGAAATCCAGATGCTTGCCGGACGTGCGGCCTCGGCCGCAGAGCTCGAGGCGCGTGTCAGGGAATTATCCAGGGAGCTGACGGAAGCCAGGGCGGAAAGAACACAGCAGCTTGCGGCAGCCGACGCTGCGCACTCCATGCAGGAAAAGGTTAACGAGCTTGCGGCTGCGCTGAAGCAGGTTGGGGCGGAGCGGGATGAGCTGGCCGCGCAACTGAATGAATACATGCGGCTTGACAGGTTGGCAGTACAGGCCGCTGACAAGGAACAGCAGGCCGCGCAACATGCGCCTGCCATGGATATGTCTCTGCTGGAGATCGATGCGCCGGTAACAGCCGAAAGTGCGCCAGAAGAGAGCGTAACGCCTGATCTGGAGCGTGCGCCTGGCATGGAAATGTCTCTGCTGGAGACCGATGCGCCGGTAACAGCCGAAAGTGCGCCAGAAGAGGGCGTAATGCCTGATCTGGTTGAGCCGGTTGTGACACAGCAAGAGGCGCCGGCCGAAGAGCTGAATTTCAGCGATGTAGTGCCTGTTGAACAGCCGGTCGATGTTGCCCTGGAGAGTCCGCCGGCGCGTATGGAGCAGCAAAGCGAACACGGCGGCGTGGTGGAGGCACAGTCACAGGATGTTGTTTCACCCGCTGACGCAGATTCCGGTGTGCAGGCGCCGGTCAGCGATGGCGTAGCCGTCATGGAAACAGGCAGCGGTAACGAGACCGCGCCAGTGGATGTGCAGGAAGCAGCAGTTGCAGAAGCAGTGAGCGAGACTGAGTCATCGGGAAATAATGCAGAAACGGTTGATGTTGCAATGCCCGACGGCGGCAATGAGTTCGGAGATTACATCAGGGACATACTCGAATGTAACCGCCTGAGACTCTATTTCCAGCCAATCCCTGCGCTGGTCGCTGATATCAATAATTGTTTCGAAGTGCTTGCCAGGTTTGTGGGGCAGGACGAGCGGTTAATTCTGCCGGGTGAAGTATTTGAGAAGGCCGGCAGTGCCGCCATGTCGGTAGAACTCGATAAACGTATTATCGAAGCGGCAATTATAAAGCTGGCGGAATCCGAAATTAAGGATATGAAGCTGTTTGTGAAGTTAACCAGGCAGTCGGTAACTGACCACGATTTCCCGGTTTGGGTGATGGGTAAACTTAAAGGGCACGGAGTAAAGGCAGGTCGGCTGGTGTTTGAGGTCGATGAAAGGACCATGCAAGAAGAGCTGAAGAACATGTCGATGTTGTCCCGGGCATTGAGTGCCATGGGCTGCCTGGTATCTATCGAGCACTACCGTATGGAATCGGCCCCGGAATGCCTGGACCAGATCCATGTCGATTACCTGAAGATAGACCGGCAGCTGGTGCATGCAATCGGCACTAATCAGGAGCATCACGGCATAGTGGGAAAAATCATGGAGCTGGCCGTGAGCCGGGGCTACCTTACGGTTGCGGAAGGCGTCGAAAGACCTGAAGACCTCGCGAAGCTCTGGGAATTTGGTGTTTCACAGGCGCAGGGATATTTTATTTACGAGCCGTCCGGAGAAGTGGATACGGAAATGACGGGTTCGGAAGATGAAGACAAGGAAGATGACGGCAAGGCTACGTTCACGCATGGCTAAACCGTTGCCTGAATGGCTGGTAAGGAATGTATCGCAGGCCGGTTGTGTCCGGACGCGAGACGGATCAGGAATTAATGCATGACTACTTCTGCCGAGGAAACGCGTGACTATATGGTCAAGGTCTTCTGTGAAGACCTCAGGCTGGGGATGTATGTCCAGGAGCTGGACAGGCCCTGGGTTGAAACGCCTTTTATGTTCCAGGGGTTCCTGCTTGGAAGCGAGCGCGAGATTGACGCGCTCAAGAAATATTGCAAGTTTGTTTATGTCAACAAAGTTGAAAGCTCTATTGATGTCAGTATAAAACATGCCCGGATCGAGCGGGATGATGGTTCAGAGTCGGACGTCAGGAAGATTGCCCAGGAGCCGGTATCCAGGGTTCATTATGAGAATACAGTTCCGGTAGAAGAAGAGCTTTCAATTGCAAAAGAGATTTACGAAGACGGCTACAGTATCATGTCGGATATTTACGCCGGGGCCATCAAGAACGGCAATCTTGATATTCCGAATGTAAAGCAAACGACCACGGCCATTGTAGGCAGCGTACTCCGTAATCCGGATGCAATTATGCTGCTGCAGCACATCAAGGAAAGAAGCGAGTACCGGTATTCTCACGCGGTCAACTGTTGTTCGCTGGCCGCAGTATTATGCCGTCATCTTGGTTACAGCAAACAGGAAATCCATGACATTTCCATGGGCGCCCTGTTGCTTGATATCGGCACGATCAGGCTGCCAAGGGAGTTGCTGGAAAAGTCGGGCAAGTTGAATGCACTGTCTTTGCGGCTTGTTGAGCACCATGTCGGTTTCGGGCTGAACATCCTGAATGGTAGTGAGAATGTATCTCAAACAGTCATCGACATGGTCAAGTCGCATCATGAGCGCGTAAACGGAACGGGTTACCCGAATCAATTAAAAGGTGACGAGATACCGATGAGCGGCAGGATTGCGTCCATTGTTGACAGCTATGATGCAATGGTTTCCAAGCGCCCGCACAGGAAGCGCATGTCACCGACAGAAGCAATCTGCGATATGTATAACTCGCGGAATATTTTGTTCCATGAAGAACTCATTGAACAGTTTATTCAGTGTATCGGGGCGTATCCAACGGGCTCACTGGTACGGCTGAGTTCGGGGCAGGTAGCCATCGTGATGTCGCAAAACAGAATACGCCGTCTGTATCCAAAAATATTAATGGTCCAGGATGACAACGGTGTCAATTACGACACGCCGTTTATGCTGGATCTGTGGGAGCATGCGGAGAAGTCTGTCAATGACCCGCTGGATATCGTGAAGGTAATCGATGCAGCGGATATCGATATTGATCCATCGGAATACTACCTGTAAGAGCGGGTAGGGACGAGATGGCAACTTACCCGGAATCAGCAGGAGGTACTGCATTTGTCAGTACCATCACCGGTTGCGCGGGTTTTCTGGATACGCTGGATAATGCACTGATTAGTGCAAATAATCTTAACCGGCGAATGGGTCTGCTGTTTATCGATCTGTCGCATGTAAATATGCTGAACACCCGGGTCGGTTACCGCAAGGTCAGCGAAATACTTGATGGCGTTCACTCGATTCTTTCTGATATCAAGCGACCATCTGACTTGCTGGAGCGTATTGACGAGAACCGTTTCGCGCTTATCCTGTCCGATATAAAGTTTCCTGCAGTAGTCGACCTGGCAGTCAACAAGGTTCACGAAAATCTTGATGGCTTGCGCGGCCTGACCGGCCTTGAAACCACGATTTATCCGAAAACAGGCGTTGCCCTGTATCCCGATCACGGTAAGACCGCAGAGGAACTGTTGCTGGAAGCAGACACTGCTGCACAGG
>JAOULY010000066.1 GCA_029881775.1 Gammaproteobacteria bacterium | reverse complement strand
CCGGGGAACCGAGTACAACCGATTCCAGGAAAAGATGCTCAAGGGGACGGCGCAGATATTCCAGTGGGGCTGGAATGCCGATTACCCCGACCCCGAGAATTTCCTGTTCCTGCTGTATGGACCGAACAGCAAGGTTGAATTGAATGGCGAGAATGCCGCCAATTACCGTAATGACGCGTTCGACCGCTTGTTTGACCAGGTAAAGAATATGGAAAACAGCCCGCAACGCGCCGAACTGATTGCCGAGATGATCGATATCGTGCGTTTCGATGCACCGTGGGTGTGGGGTTTCATACCGAAGCAGTTCTCACTGCACCATGCGTGGTACCGGAATTCCAAGCCCAACCTCATGGCTAACAACGCGCTGAAATATCGCCGCATCGAGCCGCAGCTGCGCCTGGAGATGCAGGCACAGTGGAACAGGCCGGTACTGTGGCCGGTCATTGCGCTGGTACTGCTGGTGCTGCTGGTCGTGTTGCCGGCATTTCTCGCCTTCCGTCGCCAGCAGCGCATGACCGCGCTCGGGACCCTGCGCTGATGTTCGCCTACATCATCAGGCGTATAAGCTACGCGTTACCGATCCTGGTCGGGGTGAATGTCCTGACCTTCTACCTGTTCTTCGTGGTGAACACACCGGATGACATGGCGCGTATGCATCTGGGACAAAAACATGTGACCGCTGAAGCAGTAGAAAAATGGAAGGCGGCACACGGCTATGACAAGCCGTTGTTGATTAATGACGACGTCGATGGCATTGCCCGTGTAACCGAGACAATTTTCTACGAAAAGTCTGTCCGCCTGTTTGCATTCGATTTCGGTTTCTCGGATGACGGTCGTGATATTGGTCACGATATACGGCAGCGGATGTTGCCGAGTCTCGCCATTGCCTTGCCCGCCCTGATCCTCGGGCTGCTGGTGAATATCACCTTCGCGCTGCTGATGGCGTTTTTCCGCGGCACCTACGTGGATGTTTCGGGCGTGATCCTGTGTGTTGTGCTGATGTCGATTTCCGGCATGTTTTATATCATCGGTGGCCAGTACCTGCTTGCCAAGCTGCTGCGGCTGATGCCGATTTCCGGCTACGACGTCGGTACCGACATGGTGCGGTTCCTGGTGCTGCCGGTATTGATCGGTGTGGTCAGCGGCATTGGTTCCGGGGCACGCTGGTACCGGACCTTTTTCCTCGAGGAGGCCGGCAAGGACTATGTGCGGACAGCGCGTGCCAAGGGGCTTTCCGAGCCACTGGTCCAGTTCAGGCATATCCTGCGCAATGCGCTGATCCCCATCGTGACCGGGGTGGTGGTTGTGTTGCCCTTGTTGTTTATGGGCAGCCTGCTGACCGAGTCCTTCTTCGCCATTCCGGGACTTGGCAGTTACACCATCGATGCGATCCGCAACCAGGATTTCGCCATTGTGCGCGCCATGGTTTTTCTCGGCACCGTTCTCTACATTATCGGGCTGATACTGGTGGATATTACCTATACGATCGTTGATCCGCGTGTGAGGCTGTCATGATCAAACCGGTAATTCTCTGGACAGACGGCTTGCTGTTCCTGTTGACGGCGCTGGTGGTCGTGTTCATCTTGTATGCACGCGGTAAGCCGCATATCCGCCAACCCTGGGCACGCATCTTCAGGGGGCGCATTGCGGCAGCCTCTGTTGTGGTGCTGAGTGCGTTTGTGCTCGTCGGCTTGCTCGATTCCATACATTATCGCCTGCCGCTTGCATCGAACGGCAACTCGAGTGAAACGCACTACGCAGTCGAGGTCCTGAGCGTGCTGGATGCGGTGACAGGGACGCTGCGCACGCGTGAGGAAAAGAGTTATTCCGCGCCGTTTGCAACAACCCTGTACGTCAAGGAAACCGTTGACCAGCCGGATGGAACGCAGGTGCGGATATATCCGCGGCTGCAATTCGGCGGTGCCCATCTGGGTGATGATCTCGCCTATAAATCCACTGATATCATGATGCGTTCAGGTGTCTCGTTACTGGAGACATTGCTGGCAGGCGCGCTGATCACGCTGTCGCTGGCCTGGCTGTTGTCTTTGCGGCATGGCTGTACTGCGCGCGACATGTTGCGGCGTATTCTCGCCGGCAGGACGGACGTGCCATGGCGGGTTATCCTGATAACCCTGGGTGTACTGTTGTTCCTGATCTTCCTGGTCGCGAACCTGGCCTCGGTTTACCATGTGCTGGGTACCGACAAGGTTGGCAAGGATGTCCTGTACCTGTCGCTGAAGAGTATCCGCACCGGTCTCATGATCGGCACACTAACCACGCTGGTCATGTTGCCGTTCGCCATTTTCATGGGCATCGTGGCCGGTTATGCGCGCGGCTGGATCGATGATGTGGTCCAGTATGTCTATACCACGCTGAACTCGATTCCGCATGTTCTGTTAATCGCCGCATCCATCCTGATGTTGCAGGTTTACGTGGCCAATAACCCCGAGTTGTTCGAGACCACGCTGGAGCGCTCGGATATCCGCCTGTTGTTCCTGTGCATAATTCTCGGCATCACCAGCTGGACCGGGCTCTGCCGGTTGTTGCGCGGTGAATCACTGAAGTTGCGAGAGGCCGAATATATACAGGCTGCCGTCTCCTTTGGCGTATCGCACGGGCGCATTATGACGCGCCATATCCTGCCCAACGTCATGCATATTGTGTTGATTACCGTGGTGCTGGACTTTAGCGGGCTGGTGCTGGCGGAGGCCGTGTTGTCATATGTCGGTGTGGGCGTTGATCCGTCCATGAACAGCTGGGGCAACATGATCAACGGTGCCCGGCTCGAGATGGCGCGTGAGCCTGTGGTCTGGTGGTCGCTGTTGTCCGCGTTCCTGTTTATGTTCACGCTGGTGCTGGCGGCGAACCTTTTTTCCGACGCCGTGCGTGATGCGTTCGATCCTCGCACCACGGACCAACAGAGAGACTGACCATGACCGATACCTTGCTCAGGCTGGATAATGTGAGCGTGCGGCTCGGCCAGGGAGACCGCGCCATCCGCCCGGTTGACGGAATCAGCTTTGATATCCGGCGCGGCGAGACATTTGCATTGCTGGGCGAATCCGGCTGCGGCAAGTCGATGACAGCGCTGTCGATACTGCGTCTGCTGCCGTTTCCAATCGGCCGTATTACCGGTGGTCATGTCTGGCTGGGTGACGAAGAGCTCACCGCGTTACCGGAAGCGGGCATGCGCGCGATTCGTGGCCGCCGTATTTCCATGATTTTCCAGGAACCCATGACCTCGCTGAACCCGGTACTGACGGTTGGCGAGCAGATCGGCGAGGTGCTGCGTCAGCACTATGGTTTGAAGGGCAGGCTGCTGGTTGACCGTGTACTGGAGCTGCTCGACGCGGTCGGTATTCCCGATGCGCGCAGGCGCTATGGCGAGTATCCGCACCAGTTATCCGGCGGCATGAAACAGCGGGTCATGATTTCAATCGCACTGGCCGGCGAACCCGACCTGCTGATCGCGGACGAGCCGACCACTGCACTGGATGTCACCATCCAGTCGCAGGTGCTGGAGTTGCTGCAGAAGCTGCAACAGGAACGTCACATGGCCATCCTGTTGATCACCCATGACCTGGGCATTGTCGCGGGCATGGCGGACCGGGTTGCCGTCATGTATGCCGGCCAGCTGGTCGAAGAGGCGACGCGCGAGCGCTTCTTCGCCGCGGCCAGCCATCCCTACAGTCGCAAGTTGTTCCAGTCATTGCCGGACGTGAAAAAACGTGACCGGGCACTGGATACCATCCGCGGTAATGTCCCGCCACTCAACCGTGATTTCAGCGGCTGCCGCTTCGCCGACCGTTGTGAGGAGGCGTGGGAGCTGTGCGAGTCCCGGGTGCCTGAATGGGCCCTGGCGGGCGAGGGCCATCACGCGCGCTGTCATCGGGTCGATGGCTCGGTAACAGCGCCTGTGGTGACGGTTGCAGAAAAACAGGCGGTAATGGCCGAAGGCTCGCATGCTGCGTCCGGCGATGCCCTGCTGGCGGTGACCGGTCTGAAAGTGCATTTCCCGATTCACCGCGGTGTCTTCAAACGCGTGGTCGGCCATGTCTATGCCGTGGATGGTGTGTCGATGACCATACCGCGCGGCTGTACCCAGGCGCTGGTGGGTGAGTCAGGCTGCGGTAAAACAACCGTCGGCAAGGGCATACTGCAGCTGATACGCCCGACAGCCGGCAGTGTGCGTTTCGGTGACGCCGAGTTGACCACCTTGAAAGGTGAGGCACTGCGCAAACGGCGCACGGATTTCCAGTTTGTTTTCCAGGATCCCTATTCCTCGATGAACCCACGCATGATGGTGGGCGATATTGTCGAAGAGGGTATGCTGGCGCAGGGAATAGGCAAAACGCGCGAGGCGCGTCGTGCCCGGGTGCTGGAGCTGTTTAGCCAGGTCGGGCTGTCGCCCGAGCATGTACGGCGTTACCCGCATGAATTTTCCGGTGGACAACGTCAGCGCATCTGCATCGCACGTGCACTGGCGGTCGATCCAATGTTACTGATTTGCGATGAACCGACCAGCGCCCTCGATGTCTCGGTGCAGGCGCAGATTCTGAACCTGTTAAAGGAACTGCAAAACCGGCTGGGCCTGTCGTACCTGTTTATAACCCACAACCTGTCGGTGGTGTCTTACCTGGCCGACCGCGTTGCGGTCATGTACCTGGGGCGTATTGTCGAGGAAGGTCCGGTAGACAGGGTGCTGGAACAGCCGCAACATCCCTATACCCGTGCCTTGTTGTCTGCCGTTCCAACGGTAGAGCCGGCGTCGCAACGCGAGATCATCCGCCTGGCGGGTGATTTGCCGTCCCCGGCTGATCCACCAGCAGGTTGCCACTTCCATCCGCGTTGTCCAGAGGCCATGCCTGAGTGTCGTGAAGTTTATCCGGATGATTTCGGCAGTGAAGGCCATACAGTACGCTGCTATCTGTACAAGACCTGACAGGTCGCCATCGCTGCCGTTCAGGCCGGGAGCAGTAACAGAATAAACATAAATTACAGCGTGTAACCATCTGTTAAATAAATTAATATATTTGTATCGCAGGTTTGCTGCAGCATCCGGGTGCTGACTGATACGTGGCTGCCTGCATTATGTTTGCCGGCAAACCCGGCTCCCGGGTGCCGGCAGGGTATTCGGTTCTCAATAAATGTCGCGGAAGTGCTAGAATCCGCGCTTTGATTTTTACCTACTGATCCCAGTTACTGACACGAGGCACACCATGAGCATTCAGTCCTTTCATCCGCCTGTCCGC
This sequence comes from Gammaproteobacteria bacterium, assembly GCA_029881775.1. GTDB lineage: Bacteria > Pseudomonadota > Gammaproteobacteria > UBA9214 > UBA9214 > UBA9214. The sequence goes on along the minus strand of JAOULY010000066.1, from coordinate 2,931 downwards.
ACCCTGATGGGTCCAGGACCATCCGACGTAGATCCACGCATCCTCGAGGCCATGTCGCGGCCGACTGTAGGCCATCTGGACCCGGTGTTCGTTGGCCTGATGGAAGAAATGAAAGTTCTGTTGCGCTATGCCTTCCGTACCGAAAACGAATTGACCATGCCGGTTTCCGCGCCGGGATCCGCAGGAATGGAAATGTGTTTCGTCAACCTGGTCGAACCGGGTGACAAGGTGATTGTTTGCCAGAATGGCGTATTCGGCGGACGCATGAAAGAGAATGTTGAGCGTGCCGGCGGTACCGCCGTCATGGTTGAAGATGACTGGGGCAGGGCTGTTGATCCCGAGAAGGTCGAGGCTGCGCTCAAGGCAAACCCGGATGCCAGGGTGCTGGCCTTTGTGCATGCGGAAACATCAACCGGCGCAATTTCAGATGCGAAAACGCTGGCAGAACTGGCGCATGCCAATGATTGCCTGGTCATTGCCGATACCGTGACCTCGCTGGCCGGTTCACCGCTGCTGGTCGATGAGTGGCAACTGGATGCCGTCTATTCAGGCACCCAGAAGTGCCTGTCCTGCGTGCCGGGCCTGTCACCGGTGACGTTTAGCAAGAATGCGGTCGATTTCATTACCAGTCGCAAAACAAAAGTCCAGAGCTGGTTCCTCGACCTCAACCTGGTGCTCGGTTACTGGGGCGGTGGCGTCAAGCGCGCCTATCATCACACGGCACCGATCAACACGCTGTATGCCTTGCACGAGGCGCTGGTTATTCTGCAGGATGAGGGGATCGAAAACTCCTGGGCGCGCCACCAGAAAAATCATCTGGCCCTGCGGGCCGGTTTCGAGGCCATGGGCCTGCAGTTCGTGGTGCCCGAGGCCGAGCGTCTGCCGCAGTTGAATGCGATTTCAATACCCGAGGGTGTGGACGAGGCGGCTGTCAGGGCGACGTTGCTGAACAGCTTTAACCTTGAAATCGGCGCAGGTCTGGGTGCCATGGCCGGTAAAATCTGGCGTGTCGGGCTGATGGGCTTTGCCAGCAATCAGACAAATGTTCTATTCTGTCTGGGTGCGCTGGATGCGGTCTTGAGTGGTATGAAGGCGCCGATCAGGTCCGGAGTGGCCGTCGCAGCGGCAAGGGCAGTTTACGGGTAACACAGGAGGTTCAAGATGCAGAATATAATAAGAAACAGTTTCTCGCTGCTTGCAGGCGGGTTACTGCTGACATCGCTGACGATCGAGGCAGGCCAGCCACTCAAGGTAACGGCACATGGCAATGCACCGGGCTGGCAACTGGAAATCCCCGAACAGGGCAACCGTATCAGGTTTACACTGGGAGATGATGTCGGGAACTATCGCTATGGCAAGCTTGGTCCGACGCTATACCGCGATAAAAAGATGCACGTCTACCGGGTGCTGGATAAAACGCACGTCATGAGTGTATTCGTCAAAAGTCAGCAATGTACTGACAGTGCAACCGGAAAGCCGCACGAGGTAACCGTGATTGTATCGCTGGACGGCAAGGACTATTACGGTTGCGGTGACGTGCACACACGCTTGCTCGAACCCTGACAGGCATTCGCTGGTTTATCGCTCCCCGCTGCCGCGGGGAGCATTGTAATTATTTCCCGAACAGTTCAACGAACTCCCCGTATCCTTCTTTTTCCAGGTCGGCTTTCGGTATGAAACGCAGTGCGGCCGAGTTAATGCAATAGCGCAGGCCGGTCGGTTTCGGTCCGTCGGTGAATACATGCCCGAGGTGTGAATGTGCGATGCTGCTTTTCAGCTCTGTACGCTTCATGAAGAATCGTGTGTCGGTGTGCTCGTTAATGGCTTGCCCGGTGATCGGTCGCGTAAAGCTTGGCCAGCCGGTGCCGGACCTGAACTTGTCGGTCGAGCTGAACAGGGGCTGACCGGAAACGATATCGACGTAGATACCTTCTTCCTTGTTATCCCAGTACTCGTTATTGAATGCCTGCTCGGTCGCCTCTTCCTGGGTGACTTTATATTGCAGTGGCGTCAGGCGTGCGCGTAACTCGTCGTCGGCCGGTTTGCTGTAACGGCCGTCAGTCTTCACGGGAGCCTCGGCAGTTGCCCCGGCTTGCGCCGTGGCGGACGTGATATACAGCGTGGCTGTGGTCGCTGCCGCGATGACAGCCAGTCCGGCAAGGTGGATACCTTTCATGGGATTGCTCGCTTTGTAAGGTTCAATGGATGCGCCTGTACAGGTGTGACCGCGGCATCGCAGGGGAGTTCGCTGGCGGGTGTCAGTCGTCGTCCGCTGTTTCGAACGGGTAGGGCAGTGCCTGCAGGATAAACGCCGGGCCGTCCGGGCCGCCAAGGTGCAGCGCGCCGGCCTCGGCCGCTTTAATCTGCAGCACGGCGAGGGCCAGCTGGCCCCCGTCCGGGTGGGCCTGTGCGTCCACCAGCCGGCCGGCCGCCTGTTTATCGTCAGTCTCGCTAAACAGTTCCTGGCCGGGCATGGCGGGCAGGTCACTGCTTATGTGGCCGAGATACATGCGTCGTTTCAGGGTGCCGAGATACTGCATGCGTGCCACGATTTCCTGGCCGGGATAACAGCCCTTTCTGAAGCTGACCCCGTTAATCAATTGCAGGTTGGTCATCTGCGGCACGAACAGCTCGGCTGTTGCAGCGAATATATTCGGGATGCCGGCCTGGATATCGAGCAGTCGCCAGACCGGTTCGCCCACCGGTGCCGCGTGCACATCAAGGGTTTGCCAGACGGATTTCGCAGTAGCCAGGTCGGTTAAATACAACTCGTATCGGGGTTTTGTGCCCGGCGTCATGATGAGTGTGGTGCCGTTACTGTGGGTGACGGCGTTCACGCTGTCGGGTGCGGGCAGGCCGGTGGCAGCCAGGTGTTCGGTGGCGCGTTCGCCGGACAGGCCAATGCGCAGAAAATTCTCCGTGGCGTCTTCC
>JAOULY010000065.1 GCA_029881775.1 Gammaproteobacteria bacterium | reverse complement strand
GCGTCTCGCGCACACCATCGATACTGATGCCAACGTAGTCGTAGCCGACCTGCCGGATGGCATCGATGTTGTGGTCCCCGATCAGCGTACCGTTGGTCGACAGGCCGACATAAAAGCCCATATCTTTCGCACGATGCGAGATGTCGAATATGTCCGGCCGCAATAACGGTTCGCCACCCGACAGGATCAGCACGGGAACGTGGAAGTCCTTCAGGTCATCCATGACGGAATAGACTTCCGCGGTGGACAATTCGCCCTTGAAATCGATATCCGCGGATATGGAATAACAGTGCTTGCAGGTCAGGTTGCAGCGCCGGATAAGATTCCAGATGACAACCGGCCCGGGTGGTGAACGCCTTTCTCCAAGCGGAGTCGGGTTGAGCATCTCTTTCATGTAGTGTGATATTCGGAACATGCAATTCGCCTATTTGCTGATACGTAACCCGGTCTTCTTCAGGATGCGTGTACTGTAGAGTACTTCGTGGCCACGGTTGCAACCCTCCAGCAACGCTGCAATCTCTCCTACCTGGTCTTCAACAGCCTCACGTGTTTGCCCGTGCACCATGGCAAACAGGTTATACGGCCAAACCGGCAGGTGCCGCGGCCGCTGGTAACAGTGGCTGACAAAATCCAGCGCACCGACCTGTTTTCCGAGTCGTGCAACGCTATCGTCTGGCACGTCCCAGACCGACATACCGTTCACCTTGTATCCCAGAGCATAATGGTTCGGCACCGCGGCAATGCGACGGATAATTCCCCGCTCCCGCATCGACGACAGCCGCGCCATGACGACGTCCACCGCTACTTCCAGCGCCTCTGCCAGCGCATGGTATGGCCTGACATCCAGCGGCAGGCCTGCCTGGGTTGCCTGAATGATCCGCCGGTCCAGTTCATCGACAAGCGGCTCGCTGTCATCTGCATCCATCAGTCTGTCGAGTGAATTTTTCATTGTGTTGCACCGGCCTCGAACCGCAGGCCTATGTAATATTCTTCAAGCTTCGGCATGTTATAGACCGGGTAGCCGGTCTTTTGCTCTATCTGCTGCAGCACGACTGGCAAGTGGTCTGCATGTTCGGTAGCAATGACAAACCACATATTAAGCGCATGTTCACGCAAGTAATTATGCGCGACCTCGTCGAAAGCGTTGACTGTTTCAGCCGTCTTTTCCAGCTCATCAGCCGGGATCTGCATTGCACACAGCGAGAACGCGCCACCCATTTTCTCCGCGTCGTACATCGGTCCGAAGCGGCTCAGGTAACCGTCATCCAGCAATTGCCCGACCCGCTGCACGACCTGCTCCTCGCTGATACCGAGTTGCCCGGCAACGGCCATGTAAGGCTGCGCCGTGATATCAATCCCGTCCTGCAACAGGTTAACCAGGCGGCAATCAAGTGCGTCCATGCAAACTCCGACTTTCCGGCTGCAGCTTGTCCAGCTCGGCATAACGCGCACCACGCTGCTTGAAGGCACGCGGGCTGAACAACACCTGGTGCTGAATATCCTCAAGCGAATGAAAAGCGACAATCTGACTGATGCGGCGCAGCACACTGTCACGCTCACGACCGTGAATCATGCAGAACAGGTTGTATGGCCAGTGCGGCAAACGCCTCGGCCGCTGGTAACACAATGTGACACAGGACTCGTCCGCCAGCAGACGCCCGATCCGTTCAATGTCTGCATCAGGCACATCCCAGACCACCATGGCGTTGGCGGAGTAACCCAATGCGCGATGCCTGACAACGACACCCATGCGTTTTATCAGGCCACTTTCCTGCAGTTCCGCAACCCGCGCCAGCACCGCCGACTCGTCCAGGCCAAGTTGTTGACCAATCGCCGCATACGGCCGTGCAACCATAGGCAAGCCGCCCTGGATAGCTGCAATCAACTGCCTGTCGCTGTCATTCAGCACCATAGCGGAAACCCCAGGTCAATATAAAACGATCGCTCCAGCGGCAAGTCGAGCACCGGCAGGCCGGTCGCACTTTCTATTTCTGCCAGCACCCTGTCAACCTGCGACTGGTCCGGCGCGGTAACCACGAACCACAGGTTGTAGTCATGTTCACGCTGGTAGTTATGATTAACCTCTGCAAACTCATTAACAATGCCGGCCACCTCATCCAGTTGATCTTCCGGCACTGACAGCGCGGCCAGGGTACTTGCACCGGCCCGACGCGGCGCAAACACCGGACCGACCCGACTGATCAGCCCACGTTGCTGCAGTGACTGCAGTGTGTCGATAACCATTTCCTCACTCACCCCGGTTTGTGCCGCCACGTCTGCGAAGGGCGTGGCAGTCATCGGCAACCCACGCTGGAAGTCGTTCAGCAACGTCTTCTCCAGCGCGGTAAGCGCAACCGGGGTACTCAGGATGGCAGGATCGTTATTGCGGGATTTCATAGCTATAAACCGGTGCGGTGGGCACGTGCCGTAAAGAAAATTCCACTGGGCTTTTCCGCCGCAAGGCTGGCCAGCAGCTCGAAACTGACGGTGTCATAGATCATTACCTTATCTGCATCCCGCACCGACAACCACACGTTTTCGCCGCGCGGGGCAAACTCCATATGCAACACACCTTTGCCGGGCTTGAGGGTTGAAATAACCTGCAGGGTCTGCGCGTCAATCACCTGGACCGTGTCGTTGCGCGGGTGTGCAAAATTGACCCATACCCGGCGCCCGCCCGGCTCCGCTTCAACAAACACCGGCTGACCGTGCACGGCTATCCGCCCAACCTCTTTCCAGGTTACCGCGTCAACGACCAGCACCTCGTGCTGACCGACCGCCGGCAGGAAGATGTGCTGCCCCGCTACCGCCCACCCCTCGAGGTGCGGCATTTTATAAACAGGTAATTTCTCGCGGCCACGCCCATAGTTGGCAAGGATTCGATGTGCTGCCGGTTCCTCGCTCCACAAATCCACCATTGCCAGGCCGTCCTCGCCGAACAAACCGGCAATGTAGTAACGGCCATCCGGCGTGATCAGGGCATCGTAGGGTTGCCGGCCGATCTTGCCAAGCACCTGCACCCGTGGCTTTCCCGAATCAGCCAGGTCGGCAATTCGAATTTCGCCCGCATCATACAGGGAATAGACAAAGCGCTGCCCGGGCGCGTCCACCAGCCCGACAACCTTTGACGAGTTGCCCTGCGCATCGACCGCCGGCATATCTGCTACCAGTTCCAGCGTTTTCGCGTCGAAAACCTTGACACCACCCGGCGTATAGTTGGAAACCGCAACCAGTGAGCCATCCTGCGATATTGCACCACCGATACTGTTGCCGGCCTGCACCACGCGCTGTACCAGCTTGCCGCACAGCAGGTCGATCTTTGACAGCCCGCCGTCGCGGCCGAATATGTAGGCGTAGCGCGCATCCCGCGAAAATACCGCGGAGGCATGTGACAGGTCGCCGAGATCTTCGATGCGGAACAGACTGGACTTTGCAGTGGTATCAACAACCTGCACGCTGCCGCTGGCACGCTCGACGATTATGCCAAGATCACCTGTGCCGCGCGTAAGACAGTCTGCGTATGCTGCCTGGTAACCCCCCGCCAGCAAGACAGCAATGAGGATAATATAGCTGTAGGAGCGGACCGCATCCGCGAAGCGCGCTTGCGAAGCGCTGCTACAGCCAACTTGCAACGAGAAGAAGTTCACAGCCCCTCTCCCTTGCGCAGCACATCCACCAGCCAGTGCACTTCCTGCTCGGTCAGCAGACCGCGCCACGGCGGCATCGGCGTACCCGGCCGCCCGTCCAGCACCGTATTTACCATCAGGCCTGATGGCCGGTCACGCAGATTGCCCGGCAATAATGGCGGACCCAGCCCGCCCTTGCGGGTCATGCCATGGCAGGAGCCACAGTCATGCTTGAGGAGATACATAAGTTCAGCCTCTCGTGCCGTATCCGGTGCTGCTGACGCCGGGGTCAAGTGAACTATCATAGCCAGGAGAATCAGCAGTTTGCTTGTTTTCCACACACCAACTGCCTCACATGAAAGAATATTAGACTTTTATAACAATGGTCATGACCGCAACCCTTGACCTATATCAACTTAGCCCAATGACAGGGCCGTAACCCTGGCCACCCGGAGGCAGCCTGGATGCACTGTGGCCCACCAGCCACCAGCGTTCAGATAACCCGGCGGAGCACCCGCAATCTTTACCAGCCAGTCACTAATTATCCAAGGATTGATCTACATCAAGTACCATAAAAAGTGCGGGTTCGATAATCACTCCGCACAGCGGAACGAAACACTGAGGATCGAAAATTGGCCGTGACGGGTGTCGAGTGCCTGCCCGGGCCGGCAGCGCCCCCCGCCAAACTTGTTCAATCCTTGGAAAGAAGGCAACTATACCCTGCAGATCACAGCACAGCAGTGCTATACGCAACTATACGCAATGTAACTTAACTGTCGGCAATAAAAGGAGTGTAGCAAATGAGCGTTAAACACAAGATTAAGTACGGGGTGATACTACTCACTACGTACATTGGTCTGGCAGCGACTTCTGGAGTCTCGCATGCCGCCAAGGAGGAATTCGTACCTCTAAACGATGCGGAATTTGAACAGGCGAAAAGCATGTACTTCCAGCGTTGTGCCGGCTGTCACGGCGTATTGCGCAAGGGTGCGACCGGCAAGAGCCTCCTGCCAGAGCCTGACAAGGCGGCTAACAGCAAGGGCACGCTCAAACTGGGCACGAAGCGGCTCCACAAGATCATCAAGCTCGGCACCGAAGGTGGTATGAACAACTTCGATGACATCTTCTCGGACAAGGAAATCGACCTGCTGGCCCGGTATATCCAGATGGAACCGCCGAAGCCACCGGAAATGCCGCTGTCACTGATGAAGGAGCGCCACAAGGTATACATCGAACCGAAGGACTACCCGACGAAGCCGCTGCACGGCCGCAACTGGAAAAACTTCTTCGTGGTTATCGAGCGTGATGCCGGCAAGATCGCCATCATCGACGGTGACAAGCACGAAATCGTTGACCACATCGATACCGGCTACGCGGTACACGTCATCAAGGCGACCGAACACCATCACCTGGAAAAACCGGTTGGCGGCGTTCCCGGCCGTTTCTGGTACACCCAGGGCCGCGACGGCAAGATGACCAAGATCGATTTGTGGCAAAAACCCGGCAGCATGCTGGTGGCCGAAACCCAGATGGCCTACGACGCGCGTGACGTCGCCGTCTCCGGTGACGGCAAGTACGTTATCGGCGGCGCTTACTGGCCGCCGCATTTCGTCATTCTCGACGCTGTCACAATGGAGCCGCTGAAAGTGGTTTCCACCCGCGGTATCAATGTCGATGGCGACTTTGTGGAAGAGTCAAGGGTCGCGGCGATTTACACCACGCCGCACCAGTCTTCGTTCTGGGTTGCAATGAAGGAGCTGGGGCAAATGTGGCAGGTGAACTACACCGACCTTGACAACCTTGCAATCAAGCAGGTCAATTCAGCCAAGTTCCTGCATGACGGATTCTTCGACCCGACAGGGCGTTACTTCCAGATTGCGGCCAACGCGTCCAACAAGATGGTGATCGTCGATTCCAATACCGGCAAACTGGAAGCCATGATCGATGTCGACAAGCTGCCACATCCGGGCCCGGGGGCAAACTGGAATGACCCGCAATGTGGCCCGGTCGCGGGCACCACCCACCTCGGCGTTGGCAAGGTCACTGTATGGGGCAACGATCCCAAGGGTCACAAGAACAATGCCTGGAAGATCTGCTACGAGGTTGACACGGACGGCGCTGGTTTATTCGTCCGCACCCATCCGACGTCCGACTATGTATGGGCCGACCAGACCAAGCATCCCGAGCCTGTCATCCAGCAGAGTGTCAAGGTCATCGACAAGAAAACCAGGAAAGTGGCCAAGACCATTCGCGTAACCGAGGAAGAAGGCAAGGCGGCGGTACACATTGAGTTCAACCAGGATGGTTCAGAGGTCTGGGTTTCAGTGTGGAACCGTAAGGACGCCAAGAACCCCTCCGGTGAAATCGTGGTCTACGACGCCAAAACTCTTGAAGAGAAAAAGCGGATCAAGGGCCTGACGACGCCGACTGGCAAGTTCAACGTCTACAACCGTACCAACCACGTAACCTGATGTGATTTACAGACATCCTGTTACGATGTAAGCAGTAAACGGGGCGGACATAATATCTACATTGTGTCCGCCCTTTTTTTTATTTCCGGGGTTACTCATTACCATGCAGTTATCGCCCGGTGGTTATTAACCCGACAGGCTGAGGCGCCACTGAACAGCTCGTCAATGCATCTTGATAAGGGCGAAAAAGACAGCTCGACCATAGTTGATGGCGATTTTTCTTTTTCTTCTGTTTAAGGATTGCCGGCCACCAACACTGGTGGCACATTCCGAGACCTGGAACTTTGTACTTGTAGCCCCCCTACCAACGAATTAATGCAAGGAAGAACAATGGCTAATCAAAAACCCGTTTTTGGTCTGATGTCGCGCAAGGTTCTGCTCGGAACCACATTCGGTGCGGCCCTGTTTTTCATGATTGTCGGTGTTATCTTCTGGGGCGGCTTCAATACTGCAATGGAAGCTACCAACACCCTGACGTTCTGTATTTCCTGCCATGAAATGGAAGAAAACGTTTACCGGGAATACCAGGAGACCGTTCATTTCACCAATCGCAGCGGTGTACGTGCCACCTGCTCTGATTGTCACGTGCCTGATCCGTGGGTACACAAGGTAGTTCGTAAAGTCCAGGCCAGTAGAGAGCTGGTGCATAAAGCACTGGGTACGATTGATACGCCGGAGAAGTTCGACAATAAACGACTGCAACTTGCAAAAAATGTATGGCACGCGATGAAAAAGACAGACTCGCGTGAATGCCGCAACTGTCATGATTTCGACTCCATGAACCCCGAGAACCAGAAAGGGCGTGCACGCAAGCAGCATATCAACGCCATGGAAGCCGGTAACACCTGCATCGACTGCCACAAGGGCATTGCGCACAAGGAGGTGCATGACCTGCTCACGGATGATGAACTGGATGAAATTGAAAAGCCGGATCCGGACAATATCCGTCCAATCCCGCCACAGTGGCTGGCCTATACGGAACAGGGCGCAAGGGATAGCAAGAATGAGGCTGCAGCAGAAGCACCTGTAGAGACAGCCGCCGAACCGGCTGCGGATACAGACGCACAGGCGCCCGAGGAAACAGCCGCCGAACCGGCTGCGGATACAGACGCACAGGCGCCTGAGGAAACAGCCGCCGAACCGGCTGCGGATACAGACGCACAAGCGTCAGCAGAGACGGCTGCCGAACCTGTGGTGGCTGCAGCAACGGCAACAGCCGCCGCTGCCAGCACATCAAGCGGCCCAGGCATCGACTGGAGTGGCGTTGAGCCGGTCGAGATCACCCTGTTCTACCCGGGTCATTCCTCGATGGAGTGGATACTGAAAGGCAGTGATCACAGCGGCAAGCGCGCCTTTGATTCCGGTGACCGCTGTTTTGATTGCCACGAGGATGAGGAAGTCGATATCGGCGATCTGGTCACGTCGGGCAAAAAGCTGGAGACTGACCCGATCACCGGCAAGCGGGGCAGTATCCCCGTTAATATCCAGGCGGCACATGATAATGAATACCTCTACATGCGCTTCCAGTGGGCGGACGGGAAACATGCACCGGCCACCTTTGCCAAGGGCGGCAAAATGGACCCGGAAAACCAGATCAAGCTGGCGCTGATGCTGGCGACCGACAAGGTCGAGTATGCCGACCGTGCCGGTTGCTGGCAGACCTGCCACATCGACGCCAGCAGCATGCCGCTCGCCCCTGACGCCGGCACCCTCGGCGGCAGCCCGCTGGCCGGCTCAATGGATTTCTCGAATGGCGTCACCAAGTACCTGAAGGAAAGCCGTACTGACATCGAGATCGAGGGCAAGGATGGCAAGACGCGTGGCGGCTGGGACAAGCTCAAGCAGGCCAGCGAGATCCAGGCGGCACTGAAAAATGGCCAGTTCATGGACCTGCTGCGCTACAAGTCAGGTACCGGCGAGTCGGAAGACGGTTATATCCTCGCCGAGCGCGTCATGACCGGTGGCCAGGGTGTTGAGTTCAGCGGCAACCTCAGCGGCGGCACCTGGACGGTGGAGATGAAACGCAAGCTGGCTTCCAGCAAGCCGGGCGACATCAGCATGGCCACCGACCAAACCTACAACATCGGCTTCGCCTTGCACGACGA
>JAOULY010000483.1 GCA_029881775.1 Gammaproteobacteria bacterium | reverse complement strand
ATGTTCTTCCCGTGCTGTTCAGCCAGCGCAATACTGGCGGCGGCCGCCAGCGGGATGCCCTTGTAGGCCGGTCCGAACAGGACATCGAAGTCGATACCGCTGTCGACGATGGCCTGCGCATAGCAGCGTCCCAGTTTTGCCAGGTGCTCGCCGGTGTTGAACAGCCCGGCATTGAAGAAGTACGGACTGGTGCGTCCGGATTTCAGGGTGAATTCGCCGAAGCGCAGCACGCCGGCCTGGATGGCGAAATCGATAAAGTCATTTTGATAGTCTTTCATGGCATTCAGCAGTCGTTATGGACGGACAAGGCCGCTATCATACACACCCGGTCACCTCGGGGAGAACCATGCGAATTATCACCGTTAACGTCAATGGCATCCGCTCCGCAGCAAGAAAAGGTTTTTTTCAATGGATGACCCGGCAACAGGCCGACGTCGTCTGTCTGCAGGAAACCAAGGCGCAGGTCGCGCAGCTGGACGACCCGGTATTCCGGCCGCGCGGCTGGCACGTATATTTCCACGATGCCGAGAAAAAGGGCTACAGCGGGGTGGCGATTTACAGCCGGCGCAAGCCGGACAAGGTCATCAGTGGACTGGGCTGGCCGGATATGGATGCCGAGGGGCGCTATATTGAGGCCCGCTTTGGCCCGCTTAGCGTGGTGTCTGTCTATCTTCCCTCGGGCTCCTCCAGCGAGGAACGCCAGGCAGTCAAGTTCAGCTTCCTGGATCGTTTCATGCCTTACCTGCGCGCGCTGCGACGCAAGCGACGCGAGTTTGTCCTGTGTGGCGACTGGAACATCGCTCACAAGGAGATCGATCTCAAGAACTGGCGCGGCAACCGGAAGAATTCAGGCTTTCTGCCCGAAGAACGGGCCTGGATGGATGAGTTGTTTGGCCCGGCGGGCTTCATCGACACGTTCCGTGCAGTCAACCCGGCGGAGGACCAGTACACCTGGTGGTCAAACCGGGGCCAGGCCTGGGCGAAGAATGTCGGCTGGCGCATCGACTACCAGGTCGCGACACCGGGGATCGGCAAGACGGTAACCGCTTCGCGCATCTACAAGGACCAGCGCTTTTCCGATCATGCACCTTTGATTATGGATTATGACTATGATCTGGGGGTTTAAATTAAGCACGGATTATTTCGCGCAAAGACGCCAAGACGCAAAAATAATAAATAATTGCCACAGAGAGCACAGAGGTCACAGAGAGAATAACTCCGTCGATGGTTGAATAACCCTTGGCCGTCATTCCTCCGCACGACTGCATGGAGGAGGTGAGACAGGGGACCTGTCGAGAGGCTGGCCTGGGCCATGCAGGAGGTAGAGCAATGCATGAAGCAATTGCCGAGGCGGGAATCCAGCCTGAAGCAGGGTGATTTATTTCAATTAAAGAAATATCGTAGGGTGCGCCGTGCGCACCGGGGGATTCTCACAGCAGCGACTGGTGCGCACGGCGCACCCTACATTTACTGAATTACGGTTCGGTTCGTTTTTGTTTTCAAGACATTTCTATATGTTCTTTCTGTGGCCTCTGTGCTCTCTGTGGCAATTATTTATTATTTTTGCGCCTTGGCGGCTTTGCGCCTTTGCGCGAGATAGATTAACCAACCCACAAGGTTTACTGCTCCGCCTCAGTCTGCGGCTGGCCGCTGAACATCAGCAGTCTTTCTTCAAAGGTCGTGTTTTCCAGGCGGCGGTCTGACAGGTTGCGGCGTTCCCGCATTACCAGTGAGCCGTTACAGTCCTTTACAGGGAAGCCGGATTCCAGTCCCCAGCGGCGTTCGCCGGTATTTCTTCTGTTTATCATTGTTTTTCCCATGCCTGTAAGCGTAGTCGAAACTCAGGCTTGTGGGGGCCAGAAACCATGCAGATTGTGCTGGAACTACGCCGACAGATTACGTAGGAAAACTCTGACACTGCTTAAAATACATATGGCCTGATTTTTAATTAAACAACTGTTTTATATTCCAGTATTAGCCAATATGAACTCAATTGTGTTTGCCCGCGTCCATGTTCCGGTACATCAGCAGGGTAACCAGCAGGATTGCCGGAATGCCCAGCAGTCCCGCGTAGAGGAAGAAGGTGGCATAACTGCTGGCATCGACCACCATGCCGGAGAAGCCGCCGATGAA
>JAOULY010000064.1 GCA_029881775.1 Gammaproteobacteria bacterium | reverse complement strand
GAACGGGAAATCGAGCATGCTGAAACGGCTGGCGTGTTGCCAGTCGCCCCGATTGACGGCGGCAATATGTTCCGACAGCCGGCGATTCAGGGCCAGCAGCAGCATGAATACATGCTCTACGACAGATGGCGTTGCGTAGGCGCGGACATTGCAGACGTCGATGTTTGCTGCGCGGGCGGCCTCCAGATCGACATTGTTGGTACCGGTTGCGGCAATACAGACCAGTTTCAGCCTGTGTGCGGTGCCGATCGTGGTGCCGTCCAGGACAGCCTTGTTGCTGATCACAATATCCGCATCCTGGATTGTCGCAGCAATATCAGCGGGCGCTGTCAGCGTATTGTATGTGCACGTGTCCAGGCTGGCGCTAATCGGCCCCAGGTCGACGTCACCGTCCGTGACGGTGCTGGTATCAAGGAAAACACCGCGCATGGAGTGGCAGGATCCCGTCAGTCGAGACCGAGCATTTCCGCTTTAAGCGACTTGCTGACCGGGCTGGAACCCAGCCAGATTTCCAGCAGGGCCCGGAAGAAATCGTTGCCCTCAATTGTTCCGCGTTGCTCGTTGTTGATGCGCACCTCTGTGCCGGATGCCGGCAGATAGGCGATACGGATGATGTCACCTTCGCGTACTTCGGAGAACAGTGCGTTGAACCGGTCAAGGCGGGGTCGCAGCGCGTCCAGTCGGTCCTGGTCAAGGTTCGCTTTCAGGCCATCTTCCCAGCCGCCGGTGATCTTTTCCTTGCTGATGTTGCTGTGGATGATGTGCATGTCGACGGCAGCCGGCCCATCATCACTGATGATGGCCGTTGCGTCGGTCTTCTTGGCCGGCAGATAAAGTGCGCCGGCGTAGATGTCCATGAAAAATTTCTTGCGGATGCCGGCGCCGTTCAGTACCAGGACGTGATCATTGTCATGCAGAGAAATCGTTTCGGGTATCGTGACGCCGCCCGTTTCCATGCCGGCAAGTTGCTGGCTGGTAATGATCATGCAGAGTGCGAAAAACAGTGATGGTAATTTCATGGCGTTCTCCTTGCATATGCCCGGGTGTCTCAACGTGGATGTCGAATGATGTCTTCCACGTAGATCGGAAAATTTCTGGAACGAATGTCTTTGAAGTAGCGTTCAAGGGTCAGCCTGACGACCGGGAACGCCAGTTCGTCCCACGGGATTTCATCCTCATTGAACAGTCGAACCTCGAGGCTTTCCTCGCCGGGTGCGAACTTTCCATCGGCGAGATTGGCGCGGAACATCATATAGACCTGGCTGATGTGCGGGATGCTGAAAACACCGTAGAGGCTCAGATCGCTGACCGTGGCACAGGCCTCTTCCATGGTTTCGCGTGCAGCGGCCTGTTCCGTCGATTCGCCGTTTTCCATGAAGCCGGCCGGCAGGGTCCAGAGGCCCTGGCGTGGCTCGATTGCGCGACGGCATAACAGCAGGCGGTCATCCCACACCGGTATGCAGCCGGCAACGATCTTCGGATTCTGGTAATGAATGGTATTGCACGCATCGCAGACATGCCGCGGCCTTGAGTCGCCGGCGGGAATTTTCCGGGCGACCTGTTTGCCGCAATTACTGCAATAGATCATGATTGTTGGAAATTGCCTGACCAGTGGAAAATTGTTCAGCTATGCATAGTATATTACACAGGTGTTGGACACTATTCCGGGTGTGCGCGTTCATTATTTCGAGGCGCTGCCATGCAGCCTTTTTTTGAATCCGGGTCATTGCGTTTTTCCTGTACGGGCTGTGGCAAGTGCTGCGAAACAGCCGGGGAATACTACGTCTATCTGACGCCGGAAGAGGCTTCGGTCATTCGTAACCATCTCGGATTGTCACGTGCCTGGTTCAGGCGGCGTTATCTGGCCCGCCTGGAAGAAGGTGAACTGGTGCTGGGACCCGGTCGTGACGAACGCTGCGTGTTTCTCGATCAGGCCGGGCGCTGCAGGGTATATCCGGTGCGCCCCCTGCAGTGTCGAACATATCCTTTCTGGCCTGAAGTCGCGGCAAACCGGCGGGACTGGCAGCGTGAAGCCCTGCGCTGCGAGGGTATAGGTCATGGCCCGGTCGTGTCGCGTGCCGTTATTCGACGTGCCGTCAGGCAGTGCGAGGAGCAGTTTGACTGACTGGCGCGGGTTCGAAAACACCGAATAGCTGACCGCCATCCGGTTCAGTCGGGTCATGATGCAGTGCTGTCATCGACAGGCTGGCAGCCGGAAGCAGCGCATCGCCGTACAACAGGGTGTCGAAGTCCTTCCCACCCAGAAGCTGGCATGCGAAGGTCAGGTATAAACGATCAAGCATCCCGCTCGCGACCAGTGTGTGGAATACACCCGGACCGGCAATCGCATAGATGCTGCGGTACCCGGCCATTGCGAGCTGTTTGATCATTTCCTCACCATCGACACGCACACCATCACCGGCATACATAAGCCGTACACCGGCATCCTCGAGTTGCCTGGCCCGGACAGGGTCGGCGGCGTTGCCGGTAATGACAATGATGTTTCTTGGTCGGTAGGGTGCCAGGCTGTCCAGTGGTATATCGAGACTGCCGCTCATGATGGCGATATCCGGCTGTGCCGACAGTCCCTGATCAAGTCGCCAATGCCGGATGTCAGCGTAAGCGGGCTGGCTGCCCACCGGTAAGGTGTCCTGCGCCTCGCCGTTTGCGCTCTGGCGCATATAACGGCCACTGGTAATCAGGATGTCGGCCTGACCGGCGAGTTCCTGGTACAGGCGCCAGTCACGCAGGTTGGTAATGGAGCGGGGTACTTCGCGGGTATCGCGATCAGCGGCAGCAATGGCGATACGGCCATCCAGTGACGTTATGAAATTACTGTATACAAAAGGCCGCTCGACTGTTCCGCGTGTGTGCAGCTGATGTTCAAGATACAGGCCAGCCAGCCCGGTTTGCGCGGCGGGCAAGGGGAACAGGCGTGTAAGCGGCGCCTGGGGCGTGCTGGCATCTTTCATGACATGTTGCATAGTAACCGATTCCGGTACGACAGTTGCCGCTCTCTGCACATGTTTCTTCTGCAGTGCTTATCCAGGGATGCGAATAAAAAAAACGGGACCCGCGGGTCCCGTTTTTCGATGTGCTGCCGGCTGTGATAATCAGCGCTTTGTCTGGTAATCCTCGATGGCTGCCTTGATGGCGTCCTCTGCCAGTACGGAACAGTGGACTTTCACCGGTGGCAGGGCGAGCTCTTCGGCAATGTCGGTATTCTTGATGGCGCGTGCCTCATCCAGCGACTTGCCCTTGACCCATTCAGTCAGCAGGGAACTGGAAGCGATAGCAGAACCACAGCCATAAGTCTTGAACCTGGCATCTTTAATAATGCCATCGTCCCCCACCTTGATCTGCAGACGCATCACGTCACCGCATGCCGGTGCACCGACCATGCCGGTACCCACCTGCATGTCGTCTTTTTCGAAAGTGCCGACATTGCGCGGGTTTTCGTAGTGATCCAGAACTTTTTCACTGTACGCCATTTGCGTTTCTCCAAAAAATATTTCTGATAATTAACAGTTATGCGGCAGTTTGCTGGAAGCCGGAACCGAACTGGGATTCCTTCGCCTCGCCACTGAATGAAGCAACGGCTTCTTCCAGCGTTATGCTGTCCAGGTAGTCGTAGATGCGGTTACTCAGGTGCATCCACATCTGTCCGCCGGCAGGGATTTCACCCTGTGTATGCGGTTGTTCTTCGCGGCGGCTAACGTCGTCCACCGTGGCAAGAATATTGGCAATCGTGATTTCACCTGCCGGGCGCGCCAGGCAATAGCCGCCGCCGGGGCCGCGCATGCCGGTGACCAGTCCATGCTGGCGCAGGCGCGCAAACAGTTGCTCCAGGTAGGAAATCGAAATGGATTGCTGCGCAGAAATATCCGCAAGCGTTACCGGCCCCTGTTTGTGCTGTAATGCCAGTTCCATCATGGCGGTTACTGCGTGACGGCCTTTGGTAGATAACTTCATGGTTAACCTCGGTGGATACGGTGTCGCATGTCTCAGTTCGTGTGCCCGGTCCGTATCCTTACCGGTGCACACCCTGCTGCAACCCGTCGATGAAATCTGCGGGTCGCGCTACTAATGTTGTAATAATAGTAATGGTTGAGTCTTTTAGTCAAGAATTATAGCTCGGCCGAATTCTATGTTCTGGGCATTATTATTTTAAAAAACAATAAGATAATATACCTCTATCCTTATAGGGATATGCCGGGTCGGGTTGTGTATGTTCAAGTTGCGGTAGTGTGGCAGGTTGGCCAGGCGGTCGGCTAGCTTATAAGGATTTCCAATTGAATACATTGGCTTGTCGGTATCATAAGGACGACTGACGTGAGACAGGCCGGCGGCGTATTGATACAATAGGCCCCGCACAGCGCCCCGCAGCTGGATGGCACGGGGAAATTATTAAATTTACTATAAAATCAATAACTACAGGAGAATTGAATGGGCTCGCAATTTCCGGATGGTGCTGATCGCAGACGCAAATCACGGGAAAAGCTGGATGCGCTGGTTGGTGCACGCACTGCCACACTCTCGCTACTGGCCGAACTGGCTGATCGCCAGCCGTTTCACCCGGATCCCTCCATGGAGAAGGCGCTGCGTAAATTCTGCGAGGCGCTGATCGACTACACCGCGAGCGCCCACTTCCAGTTGTACCGTTTTCTTGCAGATAACAAGGAGCGGCGCACATCGGTCCTGTCAATCGCCGATGAGTTGTATCCAAAGATTGTGGAAACAACGGATACCATTCTGCGCTTCAATGACAAGTACGAAGCGATGTCTCTGGATAACAGTGTCGAGTTCCTGGCAGTGGATCTCTCCAACCTGGGTGAGTGTATTGCCGACCGCATTCAGTATGAAGATGAAGTTATCGCGGCCATGAACGGCCAGCGGCACTGACATTTCCAGTCGTTTGATATTCCCTATCAGTCGGTTTTTTAGCTGACTGCACAGACTGTGCCCTGTCGTGGCAGGACGTGTACCGACTCAAGTATCTGCTGTTTCGGACGACAGTGATCTATATGCAGGTATTTACTCGTCATTCAGTTAGTGTATAATCAAACGCTAATTTTACTGGCGATAATAATATCTTTTGAATACAGCTAGTTATCCTTAATCACAGGAACTCAGTGTATGAAGTCAAAAGATTCAGGTCGCCGGTTGTCCCGGAATAGCGATTTGCGACGACGTGATTTTCTTCGCCTGGGTGCGGCAGTCAGCGCAAGCCTGCTGGCATCACCGCTTCTCGCAAAAGCCAACTCTTCGCACGAACGCATTCTCCGTTTTCAAAATACACACACTGGTGAAGCGGTTTCCACCGTTTATTGGGCCGATGGCGATTATGTTAACGATGGCCTCGCCACTATCGACAGCGTATTGCGTGATCATCGCACCGACGAGATTTACTCCATGGATACGCAGTTGCTGGACCTGTTGTTTCTGTTGCAGTCCAAAACGGATAGTAGCAAGGCCTTCGAAGTTATCTCGGGCTATCGTTCGCCGGCGACCAACCAGGCATTGCGCAGCAAGAGTTCGGGTGTTGCAAAACGCAGTTACCACATGCGAGGCATGGCGATCGATGTCCGTCTGCCGGGTTATGACCTGAAGCGCCTGCAGCTTGCGGCACTCGACCTGAAGGCTGGTGGCGTGGGTTATTATCCAGGTTCCGGGTTTATCCATGTTGACGTTGGGCCCGCCCGCAGCTGGTAGGATCGCGGTTAAACGCACATTAAAACACCGGCAGAATGCCGGTGTTTTTTTATGTCTGCCGTATGCTTTTACGGGTGATGTAAATTCGTACACATAAAAATCCAGGAGCCTTGAAATGTCATCAACGCAGGACAAGCCAGCCTCAATCGATTCGCTGCTGTGCATCATGGAACGCCTGCGCGATCCGCAAGGCGGCTGCCCGTGGGACCTGCAGCAGGATTTTCATAGCATTGCACCGTATACGCTTGAAGAAGCATATGAGGTGGTCGATGCGATCGAATCGAATGACCAGGACGCGTTGCGGGAAGAGCTTGGTGACTTGCTGTTCCAGGTGGTTTTCCATTCGCAACTGGCCAGCGAGGCGGGCTGGTTCGGGTTTGAAGATGTTGTTACATCCATTTGCGACAAGATGACCCGGCGTCATCCGCACGTATTCGCGGACGCGGTTGTTGCCGACGCGGAGGAACAAACGCGCGAGTGGGAAAAACACAAGCAGCGCGAGAAGGGCGAGAACCGCAGTATTCTCGATGGTGTTGTCACCGGGCTGCCGGCTTTGACGCAGGCCGACAAGCTGCAGAGGAAGGCCGCCAGTGTCGGCTTCGACTGGCCTGACAGCAGTGGTGTCTTTGCCAAGGTCAGCGAGGAACTGGACGAGGTGCGTGAAGAAATGCACGGCGTAATCGATCATGATGCCTTGCTGGATGAGTGTGGTGACCTGTTGTTTGCCGTGGTCAACCTGGTGCGTCACGCCGGTATAGATCCGGAATCCGCATTGCGCCAGGGCAACAGGAAATTTGTCAGGCGGTTTCAGAGAGTGGAGGCCAGCTGCGCCCGGTCAGGTATTGCGATGTCGACAGCCGGTATTGATACCCTGAGCCGCTACTGGGAGCAGGCCAAGCGCGCCGAGCATGGTGACTGAATGCGGCCGCGTCGTTTTGCCTGACGCCGGTTACTTCCTGGTCAGGTTGCGACGGTACTGCGCGTAGGCATCGCGCATGAACAGGTAGGGATCGAGTGCGTCGCGCTTGATGCCTTCGTAGGTATCCTTGTCCAGCGCAACGTCATTGATCGAATCCGCGACACGCGCACCGATATAATCGTAATTGTGCTCGCTCTTTTCGGCGCCCCAGAGGTACCAGGTCAGGTCCAGGTAGGTGTCGCCAACCCGCCCGATACCGTCACGCAGGCTGGACGGTCCGAGAAACGGCAGCACCAGGTAAGGGCCATGCCCTATACCGTAGTGCCCCAGCGTCTGCCCGATGTCTTCATTCTGCAGCTGCTGGCCAAAATGTTCTTTCGCAGGATCGAACAGCCCGCCGATACCCAGTGTCGTGTTGGTGACGAAACGGGTCAGTTCAGTGCCGGCCGCGGCAAATTTTCCCTGCAGTCCGGCATTGATGATGCGCACGGGTGAGCGCAGGTTCTGGAAAAAGTTTTTGATTGAAATGCGGAGCGGTTCAGGCGCATATCGCCAGCCCCTGGCGACCGGTTTCAGTGCCAGGAAATAAAGCTTGTCGTTAAACCAGAAGATGCCCCGGTTGATGGGTTCCAGCGGGTCGTACATCGTAATGATGTCGGCTTCATTAAACAGCGGGAAGTCGTCATCCAGTGGCACCGCATTGCCGCCTTCAGGCAGCTCGCTGCAAAGTCCCTGCACTGGCAGTGCAAGCAACAATAGCAAACCCAGAATATATTTATTTTTCACATTGAATCCCGGCGTGTCCCCATGGCCTGGAAAATGGTCGGGCAGAGAGGATTTGAACCTCCGACCCCTTCGTCCCGAACGAAGTGCGCTACCAGGCTGCGCTACTGCCCGCTAAAAAGTGCGGTTGACCGAAAATTCTGCCAGGTTGTACAAGGCGTCTTTATAGGCTGAATCCGGCAATGGATCCAGTGCTGCGATTGCCAGATCGGCCTCGCGCCGTGCCGCTTGCGCAGTGTAGGGGATGCCCCCGGTTGATTCAATAATTGCGCACACATCCTGCATATTGTCATGTCCGCCATTCTCGATGGCGCGCCGGATCAGTCTGGCCTGGGATGGCGTGCCACGATGGATGGCATGGATCAGCGGCAGGGTCGGCTTGCCTTCGGCCAGGTCGTCGCCGACATTCTTGCCGGTATCTTCGGGCGATGCGCTGTAATCCAGCACGTCGTCGATCAGCTGAAAGCAGATGCCGAGGTGCAGTCCATAACCGGACAGTGCGGATTCAATGGCTTCCGGTTGCTCGCCCAGTACGGCGCCGATCTGTGCGGCCGCCTCGAACAGCCGGGCGGTCTTGCGGCTGACAACGTCCATGTAGCGCGATTCAGTGGTATCCGCATCATGGCAGTTCAGCAGTTGCAATACTTCGCCCTCGGCAATGGTATTGGTGGTGTGTGACATGATTTCCATAATGCGCATGTCATTGGCATTCACCATCATTTCAAAGGCGCGCGAGTAGAGAAAATCACCGACCAGGACGCTGGCTTCATTGCCCCAGACCGCGTTGGCGGT
>JAOULY010000482.1 GCA_029881775.1 Gammaproteobacteria bacterium | reverse complement strand
GAAGGTGCGCTCGACCACGCCATATTTATAGGGTGGATTATTGAAGGCCGCCTTGTTCTCTATGTTGCGCGGATTCGTGGGCGTGTCCAGTTGACCGTCGAAGGTGCCGGGGGCCAGCGGCAGTTGTGCGCCGTTGTTCGGCGCCAGGTCGCCGACAACCGGGTTTGACACGTCATGGCATGAACCGCAGAAATCGACCGAGCGATGAAACTGTGATTGCTCCCACTGGTGCTTTGGTACGGCGTCTGAATAGGGACCAAGTTTGGCGCTGCTGCCTGACAGGGAGAGCTGCGCGCTGCCATAGTAGCCCTCGGCCGGAGAGCCGCCGTCGTTGGCGACAAACGGCGGGTTCTGGATGCCCGCGTGTTCGGAGTTGTCGGGATTGGTCATCTTGTGGCAGACATCGCAGCCGACACCGTCGGCAGCCTCGGCATTGGTCAGCGCCGAGGCATCGGTCGGTGTTGAGTGCCCCGCCTGCCAGCCGGCCATGGTGTGACAGCGAATACAAAGATCGCCTGACCCGTCGAAATCCTGCTCCGCAATCGCCACCGTTGCCCAGAAGAGCGGGTCGCGCCCGGCATGCGACATCATGCTGCCACGCCAGTCGTGTGCGATATTCACCACCGGGCTCGTTGCCTGGTGGCAGTTATCGCATCTGCCCGCTGATTCCAGGTTGCCGGCCTCGCCCGGCTGGCTGCCCGGCATCTGAACTTCGACAGGCACCGTCGTCGCGGCCCATGCCGGTACGAACAGGCTTATCAAGGCGCACAGCACCAGCGTGTGAAAGCTGTGCTGAAGAAAAGCAGGCATGCAGCAAATGGACCAGCCTGAAGCAGCTGGCAGTGTGCCATGGAAGCGCATTGAACAGGCCCCGTCACGTGGTTTTTATCGATTTTGGATAATAAATACCAGATTTGCCTGCAACGCTATTTGATGCGGGTCAATTAATAACAACACATTCAAAAGCGGGGCTCAGGTCGCGGTCTTTCCACGTGCTGGTCGATGTCAGAGACCGCCCCCTGCTTTGTTTGCCGGGCAGGAATTGCTACTGCTGTTAATCAATCAGTGCCGGGTTCCGTTGTATTGAAACAATTCTTAACAATTCATCCGCACATGTGCGTCAGCGGGTGCTTACAATCGGTCACAGAAAGATCGCTGACAAATCCAAACGGGAGTGAACCTGATGAGCGACATGATAAGCAAATTTACCGATTTACTCGGGCCGGCAGGCTCAAGCGTGCTTGGCCATGCATTGATCGGCCTGGCGATTCTTGTCGTTGGTCTGATTATTGTCAAGTTCATCGTCGGCATCTTCAGGCGCCTGCTGAAAAAGGTATCGATGCTGCATCGTACCAACGCCGACGGTTCGGTCACGGACCTGGCGACGCCGCTGGCCTCCCTGGTCAAGGCGGTACTGACTATTTTCGTGCTCATGGCGGTGCTGCAGCATTTCGGTTTGACTGATGTGCTGGAGCCACTGAAAGATATGGTCAGCAAGTTCATGACAGCAGTGCCGAACATCATTGGTGCCGGTGTCATCGGTTACGCGGGCTGGGTTATAGCGAAGATCGTTTCACAGCTGGCGGGAGTCGGGCTGGGCAAGGTTGACGAACAACTGGCCGAGCGCACCGGTAACAAGGATATAAAAATCTCGAAGTTTGGCAGCGCGCTTATCTTTGCCATCATCCTGCTGCCGATCGCGGTCTCCGCCCTCGGCGTGCTGAATATTCCGGCGATCTCCGACCCCGCTTCCGCGATGATCGAGAAGCTGATGGCGGCCGTGCCGAACATCATCGGTGCAGGCATTGTCCTGCTGGTGGTTTTCTTTGCCGCGAAGTTCGTTGTCTATATCCTTGGCAGCCTGCTGGAAGGCGCGAACATCAATACCCTGCCGGAGAAAATAGGTATACAGGGCCTGTTTACGGCGACCTTCACGCCGACCCGGTTTATCGGTGGCGCAATCATGTTTTTCTCGATGGTAGCCGCGGCCACTGCCGCCGTGAATATCCTCGGTATCGACATTATCTCCAACGTGTTCGCCAGCGTGCTTGAATTCGGTGGCGGTCTGCTGGTTGGTGGCCTGATCCTGATCATAGGTAATTTCCTGAGCACCATCGCCTACGACAAGCTGTCCG
>JAOULY010000063.1 GCA_029881775.1 Gammaproteobacteria bacterium | reverse complement strand
GCTGTCGAAATCGCCGACGTCATGCGGCTCGTTCCCGGGATACAGGTCGCCTACCCGCAGGGCAACCAGATCGCCGTCACCTACCACGGCTATGGCGACGCCTTCCCGCGCGACATGCAGATTCTTATCGATGGCCGTTCGGTCTACCAGCCATCGTTTGCGGATGTCGACTGGCTGTTCCTCGGTATCGTGCCGGAAGACATCGAGCGTATCGAGGTCATTCGCGGCCCCAATAATCCGTTCTACGGCTCCAATGCGGTGGCCGGTGTTATCAACATCATCACCCGGCTGCCCCTGCAGGATCGCGGCACAACGGCGCGCATTACTGCCGGTGACCTCAATACACGGCATGCCGTTCTCAGGCATGGCGGACGCCTCGGTGAACTGGACTACCGCGTCACCCTCAATCACCAGGACAATGACGGCCTGGAGGGCAACCGGAATGCCACCAACGACAGCCGCGATATACAGGGCATCTCGCTGCGCGGCACCTGGCACCCCCGCCCTGCCGATGAAGTCGACATCCAGCTGGGTTTTTCCGACGGTGAACTCGGCGCCGGTGACGGTACCGTGGAGGCCTCGCTGCCGCATGAAAAGGACGTCACCAGCCAATACGCCTATCTCAGCTGGCGTCGCAGCCGGGAAGACGATTCGGACCTGCGCTGGCAGTTCTACCACAATCGCTACACTTCGGACGACAGTTACCGCGACCTGCTGTCAAATGCCTACGGCGTCGACCCGGCGACGATTGCATTCCTGCTGGCCGGCACCCCGGACCAGGTCGTAAACCTCGGCCTGTACGACTACGAAGGCGAGCGTTACGACATGGAAGTGCAGTACACCTCACCCGCAGCGGACCGCTTCAGCATGGTACTGGGCGCCGGCATACGCCTGAACCGCCTGCAGTCACCCCGCCTGACCGGCCGCAGCGACTGGCTGGACGAATTGAGCGAACGGGTGTTTGCCAACCTGAGCTACCGGGCCAGCGAACAGCTGCTGTTCAACACCGGCATTCTCGCCGAACACAGCGACGAGCACGGCGCACATGTCTCACCGCGGTTGAATGCCAGCTGGTTGTTCAATGCACAACACTCGATACGGGCCAGCTTCGCACAGGCCCATCGCAACCCTTCGCTGCTGGAGAAACATTTCAATACCGTTTACCGGCTTGATGACGGGACACCCTACCTGATAGCACTGACATCGGCGGACCCCGACCAAGAAACACTCCAATCGCTGGAACTGGGATATATCGGGTATTTCCTGGACCGGAGATTACTGGTCGATGCGAAACTGTTCCGGGAACGCACCACCGACCTCATCCGTTTAGTCGACGACCTGTCAATCATGCACCCGTTCCCGCTCATCAATAGTCCCGGGGGGATCAACGTGCGCTCCAGCATGAATAACGGCTCGAAGCTCGTTACCGGCGGTGAAATTCAGCTTAAATACCAGACCGCAGCGCGAGATTTCATATCCGTCCAGCTGTCCCGGCTTGATACGGAAAACACGGGGGACAAAAGAGTTAATGTCGGCACAGGTGACGGGTTATTTTTTCCGAACGAACGCGTGGCGCCCACCTGGACGGCCAGCCTGCTGCTCAGCAAGGCCCTGCCACATGGCCTTGAATTCAGCGCGGGCTACTACCGCCTGTCGCGCATGGTCTGGCTGGAACCAGGTGGCGACAGAAACAAGGGCTACAAACGCGCTGACGCACGCCTGGCAAAACGCTGGCGCACGCGCCGGACGAATATCATGCTGGAAGGCATTGTCCAGAATATCGGTGACGAGTACGAGACCTTCCGCCACGATAACTACTTCGACACCCGCGCCTACCTGCGCCTGACTGCCGAGTTCCTGTAACGGGCAGCTGCCACGCGTCCGCTACCACCTGCTTAAAAATGACCTGCCAGCACCTCCTGTCATTGTCGTTCTTCCGGATCGCCGTATCACTCGCCCTGGCATTGTGCCTGTATTGCCAGCCGGCCAGCGCCGGGGGTCCGAACATCCAGATTGTCGCCAGCGCTGACACGGAGATTTATCAGCGTTTCCAGACAGCCTTCAGAACTCAGTGGGCACAGCTAAACGGTGCCACCGCACTGCCGCCAGCCATCTACCTGGATAACGGCCAACTGGACAGCAACGGCATCCAGGCAGATACAGACCTGGTGGTAACTGTCGGTTCGAAGGCGGCACGCACCATTGCCGGCATGGCACTGGATATACCCGTTCTCAACACGGTCATTCCGGAAAGTGTTTATCGCTCCCTGACAACCGCGGAGGCGGACTGCCGCCGGGAAACGGCAATATTCATCGATCAGCCGGTCAGTCGCCAGTACGCGCTGGCGAGACTGATGTTCCCGCAACTGGACAACATCGGCATCCTGCTCGGCCCGGTATCCAGGGGGAAGCGTCCGGAAATAACAAGGCTGGAACCTGCTGCACATCGGCAGCTGACTGTTAAGGAAGTTACAGGAGAGGACAGCACCATGAGTGTCGGTCGTGACCTGATAGCTACCTCCGACCTGTTCATTGCCATCAACGACCCGCTTGTTTTGAACCGGGAAAATGCCAAGTGGCTGCTCTATGTTGCCTACCAGAAGCAGGCACCGGTCATCGGTTTCTCTAAGGCCTATGTAAAAGCCGGCGCGGCGGCGGCTGTATATACGGAGCCTGAACAGATTGGCCGGCAAGCGGCTGAACTGGCATCACAGTGGGGCAAATCGTCCGGGCGGTGCCTGCCATCGCCTTCCCACGCCAGCTATTTTAACGTGGCAATCAACCGCGCAGTCAGCCGGTCTCTCGGCAGCAGCCTTCTCAATGAAGACGAACTGGTACGATTAATCATGGAGCAGGAAAAACCGTGACCAGAGGAATCCTGAATCGCTTCGGCATACTCCAGCGAACCCTGATTACGGTCATGGCCCCGCTACTCGCGGTCGTTCTCGCGCTGGGCTATCACTTCACCAACGCCAACATGGAGGATGCCAGGGACGCCCTGAATGAACGTGGCACGTTCATGGCGAAGCATCTTGCCATGCTCTCTGAATTCGGAATTTACTCCCAGGATATCCTGGAGCTGCAGAAGAACGTGGAGCTGGTCCTGAAAGAACCTGACGTGGCAGCCGTCGCCATCCTGAATAAACAGAATGACTTACTGGTCAATGTTGCAAATGAAACGGGGCCGCCGGGAGACAAAGGTCTTGTCACATTCACTGCCCCCGTAACCCGTAGCGGCGTGGGTGTCGACGACTATGCGGACGAGATTGACAGTGTCCCGCAAGCAGCCGCAGACAGCACGATTGGCAGTGTTTCCGTCACACTGTCCGATGCCGGCGTCAGGAACAAGCAACAGGAGATTCTCCATGCGGGTACGCTGATTACGCTAACCGGCCTGTTACTCAGTTTCCTGCTGGCATGGTATGTCGCAAAAAGTGTCACCGGGCCAATCACGCAGTTGACCGCCACCGTTGGCCGACTGACCGGCGGCAAGCTCGAGTCACGCATTCGCGTTTCATCACCGGGCGAGCTTGGTGAACTGGAGCGGGGCATCAACCAGATGGCCGCATCGCTGCAAGGTGCACATGGAGAACTGACGACCGAGGTGGAAAACGCCACGGCTGCATTGCAGGATACCGTTGCCAAACTTGAATTGCGCAATAGCGAACTTGATCATGCGCGCGATGAGGCACAGCGGGCGGGGTTTGCGAAATCCGACTTCCTGGCCAGGATGAGCCACGAGATCCGTACACCGCTCAGTGCCGTCATCGGATTTTCCCGACTGCTCGAAAATACACCGCAATCAGAAACACAACAGGAATACACGCGCACCATCGTCCAGGCCGCTTCCCAGCTGCTGCTGATCATCGACGATATCCTGGATTTCAGCCGGCTTGACTCGGAGCACATGGAAATGGAGCACCGATCATTCGACCTGTATGAGAACCTCGAGAATATCGTCAGCATCCAGAGCACCACGGCCCACGAAAAGCATCTTGAGCTGGTGCTACTGATACATTCCGATGTTCCACGCAATATCACCAGTGACGCGAAACGCTTCAACCAGGTCCTCACCAACCTGGTCTCGAATGCGATAAAGTTCACCGACACGGGACATGTTGTCGTAAACGTCGCCGTCAGCGAAACGCACGATACCGGGATCACGCTCGAAATCGATGTTGTTGATACCGGCATAGGTCTCAGCAAGTTACAGGCCGCCAATATTTTCAAACCATTTACCCAGGCCGACGTATCGACCAGCCGTCAATACGGTGGAACCGGGCTCGGGCTGTCGATTACCAGGCGACTCGTCGAGATAATGAACGGTACGATCCATGTCCTCAGCACGCCAGGCCGTGGCTCCACATTTACCGTTACTTTGCCGGTATCCTGCAACACCGGCCAGGCGCGCCATCCTCATCCCCTGTCGGGCCTGAAGGTACTGGTATTTGACGCAAATCCATTTGCTCTGCGCGCAATCAGGAACCGTTTCTTCACCTGGGGCGCATCGGTATTCAATACCGGTGACCCCGACAAATTGCTGGAAATGGTCGCTGGCGAGACGCAACAGCCATATGACCTGGTCGTAACCGGTCTGCCAGTGGAGTCGGTTGACAGGGAATCGATAAACGCCATGATACGCGCCGTCAGGAATTTATCAGATGTGCCGTTGTTGCTGATGGTCAGTTGCCAGGCACATGACCTGCTGTTCAACATTAATGAAGATGATTGCACCGGAATCATCCCGAAACCACCTCGTAGCGACCGTTTACTGCGAACAGTTAGACAGCTGACCGGAACCGCTACTATGCCTGGCAGGGTTCCGGATACAGACATGCACGACAGTAACTCCCGGCCGGCTGCCGACACGGGTTTACGGATTCTGGTGGTAGAAGACAACCTCTATATCCAGTCACTGATGCAACATATATTGAAGACGATGGGTATTTCTGTTGCCATGGCGCCAAATGGTATGGCCGCCTGCGAGCTCGCCGAGACAACGCGATTCGACCTGGTCTTTATGGATTTGCATATGCCGGGCATGGGCGGTCTTGAGGCTGCCCGCAGAATTCGACAGGGGATTAACAGCGCGACCCCGATCATCGCCCTGACCGCAGATGTGTTCGCCTGCGGCCGGCGCGACCCGTCAAGCGCCTGTATAGACGACTGCCTGCACAAACCGTTCAGTGAAGCAGACCTGTCGAAGATACTGCAGAAATGGAGCGGCAGGCAGGCAGGCGATAATCCCGCTACCGGCAAGACTTCACCCCTGACGGACAGCGGCAAAGAGGATATCAGGGAGACTCTCGACAAGATACCACCGGACTTCCACGAGCGTCTCGTCAGCGCATTGCGCACCGAGATTGACGCCATACGCAGTGCCGTGCAAAAACGTTTGCCGGAGGACACGCGCAAACATATGCATCAGCTAAAAGGCATTGTCGAATATTTCCGGCTGGACGAATTCAGCGACTGTTTTAACGCCCTGCAGCAGGCCGTGTCAGCCGGTGAAGACGAAGCCACCCTGGCATCGCTGCTCGATGAACTGGAAAGTGTAATCAGGAAAACTGCAAGGGCGGCTGCCGACCCGCCATCAGGGCAGACAGCGGACAGTTGATCAGGACACCCGGATTGGCGAACCAAAACTGCTCAGGTAACGGGCCGCAAACTCATCAGGAGTGAAATGGTGATTCTGCGTGCCATGATGTTCAATCTTGATAGCGCCCATGAGTGACGCAAGTCGACCGGTCGTTTGCCAGTCCAGCTCATTCATCAGGCCGAACAGCAGGCCGGCACGATAGGCATCGCCGCATCCGGTCGGATCGTTAAGTACGTTTACCGGAGCAGCCGGGATATCGATACGCTGGTTCTGCGTATAGATATGCGAGCCTTTAGCGCCCAGCGTAACAATCAGCGCCTCGACGTGTTC
This sequence comes from Gammaproteobacteria bacterium, assembly GCA_029881775.1. Classification (GTDB taxonomy): domain Bacteria; phylum Pseudomonadota; class Gammaproteobacteria; order UBA9214; family UBA9214; genus UBA9214. Next base: position 2,306 of record JAOULY010000063.1, on the reverse strand, counting down.
GGCAATCTCGTGCGGCGAGTAACCGGTACGCTCCAGCATCAGTTGCAGTTCGTAGTCATTCACGGTGACCCAGCTGGCCTTGTCGATAAACCCTTTCAGGTCATCACCATCAAACATCGGCAAACCCTGGCCAGGATCGAAGATAAACGGAACCCGGTTGACCGCAAACTGTTCGGCATGCTCCAGCATCCCCTGCCGCCCATCGGGTGAAATAATTCCGATCGTGGCAGTTTCTGCCTCGCCTGTGTTATTCAGGTGCGCGGCATTCATCGCGCCCGGATGAAATGCAGTGATCTGGTTGTCATCCTGGTCGGTAGTGATAAATGCCTGTGCAGTGTAGGCACCATCCACGGCACGCACGTAGTCACGGTTGATACCGTGGCTGTCCATCCACTCGGCGTACGGCAGGAAATCGGTCCCCACGGTACCCATGGGCAGGGGATCACCACCGAGCAGCTTCAGGTTATAGGCAATATTGCCGGCACAGCCACCGAATTCACGGCGCATGTCCGGAACAAGGAAAGACACGTTCAGGATATGCACCTTGTCGGGCAGGATGTGGTTCTTGAATTGATCATGAAACACCATAATGGTGTCGTAGGCAAAGGAACCGCAGATCAGTGCTGACATTTTTTATCCTGTGTTGGTATTTAGCAAGACTTCACCAGGCAAGCATGCGAACACTCAGGCATCCGCTGCCGGCTTCCAGGTCAGGTCAAGCTGCTTGGCCGCACGCACTTCGTCAAGCCGGCGTACCGGCTGGGTATGTGGCGCCTCCTTCAGCAACTCGGGACTGTTCTCAGCTTCCTGCTGGATTTTGATCATGGCTTCGACAAAACCGTCCAGCTCTTCCCTGGTCTCGGTCTCGGTTGGCTCTATCAGGAGACATTCGGGAACCAGCAGCGGGAAATAAGTCGTTGGCGCGTGAAAGCCATAGTCCAGCAGGCGCTTGGCAAAATCCATTGCCGTGATTCCCAGCTCCTTTTGCTGACGCTTGAGCGTAATAATAAATTCATGCGTTGCACGCCGCCTGGTAAAGGCCACATCGAAACCGGCCGCTGTCAGCCTGGCCATCAGGTAATTGGCATTCAGCGTGGCGAAATCGGCAACCCGGTGCATACCCTCACTACCCAGCATGCGCGCGTAGATATAGGCGCGCATCAACACGCCGGCATTGCCCATAAAGGCCGACAGGCGGCCGATACTCTGCGGCCTGACGTCCTCGGTGATCCAGTAATAATTATCGCCGTCATAACCGACTACCGGCAGCGGCAGGAACGGTTCGAGTCGCTTGCTGACACCCACCGGACCTGCACCCGGCCCGCCGCCGCCATGTGGCGTGGAAAAGGTTTTATGCAGGTTCATGTGTATCACATCGAACCCCATGTCACCCGGACGGACTTTACCGAGGATTGCATTCAGGTTGGCACCGTCGTAATAAAGCAGGCCGCCGGCCTTGTGTATGATGCCGGCAATTTCCTCGATGCGTCGTTCGAATACACCCAGGGTCGACGGGTTGGTGAGCATGATGCCGGCCGTGTGCGGGCCAACCGCTGCTTTCAGTGCCTCCATTTCGACGTCGCCGTGTCTGTCCGTCGGGATTTCGCGCACCTTGTATCCGCACATCACGGCGGTGGCCGGATTGGTACCGTGGGCCGCATCCGGCACGAGGATTTCATTGCGCTCCGTGTCGCCATTGGCATCGTGATAGGCCTTTATCATGGCAACGCCGGCAAACTCGCCCTGCGCGCCGGCCGCCGGCGTCAGCGAAACTGCCGGCATACCCGTTACCTCTTTCAGCATTTCCTGCAATTCATACATGCAGGCAAGAAATCCCTGGCCCATGGATTCCGGCGCCAGCGGGTGACGCGCCAGCATGCCTGGCAACATGGCAAGTTTGTTACAGGCACGCGGGTTGTATTTCATGGTGCAGGATCCCAGCGGGTAGAACTGGGTATCGATAGAGAAGTTTTTCTGCGACAGGCGGGTGTAATGCCGCACGACCTGCATTTCGGATACCTCCGGCAGGCGCGCATCACTGTCACGCAGCATGTCAGCCGGTATACCCTGTACCTCTTCAGAGCGGTGTGGCGCCTGTGCCAGTGCACGGCGGCCGGTATGGGAGTGTTCAAAAATCAGCATTTATATTCCATCCAGATAGTACTGTAGGAGCGGACGCTGTCCGCGAACAAATCTGCCAGAAATGTTCGCGCATACCTGCGCTCCTACAATTGTTTATACAGCCGCCAGTGCCGCATCGTAGTTCGGCTCGTCGGCAATTTCCGGCACCAGTTCGGTAGGCACGA
>JAOULY010000062.1 GCA_029881775.1 Gammaproteobacteria bacterium | reverse complement strand
GGCCGGAGGGAGGTGCCTTGCGCCAGGCGCTGATGATAAACCAGGCGGTTCCGCCAAGCATCAGGAAGGCGAGGCCGAGGGCGATGAATATCGAGTAATCGAAATGGTACCTGCCGGTGCTCGGATCATACACAGTGCAAAACAGTTTTATGTTGTTGATCCAGCCGTCCAGCGGTGAAGCGCTGACCTGTTTGCCGTACAGGATTTCCTTGAGTGGCTCGACCAGTGCAGGTGGCTCGGGGGCCATGCCGTAAACCTGTCGATAAACCTTGCCGTTGGCATCGACCAGCGTAGCCTGGATCATGTGGTCAAAACCTTTCGGAGTACTGAAATAGCTGAAACCGACGTCCCGGGCCAGTCGTTGCATGGTGTCGGCACTGGCGCTGACAAAGTGCCAGTTGTCATGGTCGATGCTGCGTTGTTTGGCGAACAGGCGCATCTTGTCCGGGGTGTCTACCGGGGTGTCAAAACCAATGCTCAAAACTGAAAAACTGTCATCGCCCAGCGCGGCACGCGCGATGTCGACGACCCTGGCAAGGTTGGTCGTGATTGTCGGACAGATATGATAGCAGCTGGTATAGATCAGGCTGATGATGACCGGCTTGCCCCGCATGGAGGCCAGTGTTATCCGCTTGCCGTTACCATCGAGAAATTCGTAATCGCCAAGCACCTGCCCCATTGCCGCCTGGCTCAGGGCAAGGGCGGTTTTCTCGTCGTAGTCTGCACCCTTTTCATGGTCATGCACGCCAGGTTCGCCGGTCTGCTCATGACCCATTGCCGACATATCGTGGTTGGCCGACATATCGTGGTTGTCGGCGGCAGTGATGCTGCCGGTGAAGAGCAGCATCGTGAAAATCAGGATGTAACCGGGTACCTTGTTTTTCGCAGTCATCGACAGTCTCGTAAATATCAAATTACATATCTGCTAATACGTTAATATAGCATGCTGTGAACCGACTGCTTTTAACAGGGGTTAATTCGGTTCCTGCCAGAGAGGTATACGGCGCTTGACGGTAAAATCCGTGTGTTGCGGTGTACCCCGGACGTTCAGGAAAGCCCTTGTCCGTACAGGACTGCTAGAGTAGCCACGCATCCAGAATAGCGGCGGCCAATAACAGGCACAGCTGCAGTAGGGACGCGTGGAAATTTCCAATCGCTGTTTCCGCTGACGGGTTGCGTGCCAGCGCCACGCTGGTCCAGATAAACAGGCTGCCACCGGTAGCGGCGCCCAGCAGGTAAATCCAGCCCAGGCCGAACATAACCGGTGTTAATGACAGCGCGACCAGCAGGACGGTATGCCCGAGAATGATGTTTGCCGCCGCTTTCTCGCTTACCACGACCGGCAGCATGGGAACGCCTGCGGCCGCGTAGTCATCCTTGTATTTGAAGGCCAGGCTCCAGAAGTGGGGCGGGGTCCACAGGAACAGTACCACGGCCAGTATGATCGGCGCGGGCGCCAGTCCGGGATCGACTGCCGCAGCACCGGCGAGAACGGCAAAGCTGCCGGCCAGGCCGCCCACCACGATATTCATCCAGGTGCGGCGTTTCAGCCAGACGGTGTAAACCACGCCATAGACAAAGGCGCCCATGAATACATAGAACGCGGCCACGGCATTGGTTGCGAGAACTGCAGCGGCAATGGCAAACACCAGCAGCAGTACAATGCCGCTTAGCCAGTAGCCGTTGGCGGAAAAACGGCCGGTAACGAACGGCCGGCCGCGGGTGCGGTTCATGCGCGCGTCCAGGTCGCGCTCCATGAACATATTGAAGGCGCCGGCACTTGCCGAGGACAACAGCACGGCAAGTGCCAGTACCACGATTTGCCAGGGTTCCGGTGCCGGCCCCGGCGCCACTGCGATACCCGCCAGTGCCGTCAACATAATCGCCGTTCCGATGCGGACCTTGAATACCGAGTAGACGAGTGCCGCGGTCTCTTTCATCGGGATTCCAGCCCTGTCAGCCGGCCTACCGGAGTGGCCAGACTTCGGCCAGGTACTTCCAGTTGACGAAGTAGTACAGGATGAACGACACGAAGAACACGCCGACCAGGACAATGGTTCCTGGAATCTTCGGATGTTCAGCATCGCCGAATTCAGCGACGGTTGTCATGGTCAGGCCTTCCAGTGGTTTGTCACCGGTGCGTTTGCCAAACAGCAGGGAGCCGACTACAACGACCACGAACATAATGCCGCCGAGTGTTGCCAGTATGGCAAACATGCCATTCAGGCCCATCATCAGGTAGGCTGCGCCCGGGAAGTCGAACTTGAACATGGAGTCCGCACCCGAGATGTCCCAGTGCCGGCGCGGTACGCCCAGCGTGCCGGCACCCATCATGAACACCGAGATACCTGTTACTCCGATACCGAACAGGTAGGGCTGCCACATCGCCACTTTCTTCATAATCAGCTCGCGCTGGAAAATCAGTGGTATCAGCAGGTAGGTGGCTGCCATAAAGGCCAGCGTGGTGCCGAGAACCACGGTTGCATGGAAATGGCCCGGTACATAAATGGTGTTGTGGATGATCAGGTTGATCTGCTCGACACCCATGACGACGCCGGAAATACCGCCCAGGAAACCGAACGTAACCAGCGAGATGAACATCGCCGAGAAGGCTGGATTACCCCATGGCGCATTGCGGAGCCAGCCGAACAGGCCGCTGGTAAAGCCGCGGGCGCGCTGGGCGGCCTCGATGGAGCCGGGGACGGTCATGCCGTGAATCATGCTGCCGAGTACCGCCAGGTACATGGCATAACTGGTGTTGAATATCTTCCATTCGGAACTGAGGCCCGGATCCGCCAGCAAGTGGTGCGCACTGGCGAGCTGCAGGAACAGGATGTACAGCAGGAAGGCGCCACGGCTGACCTTCTCCGATAACGGCCTGGCGCCAAGAACCACGGCGGCCACCATGTACCAGATCGAGACATGTGCCGCGACGTTGATCTGCTGTGAGGAGTGACCCATGGCCCACCAGACGGTCCGGTACATCAGGCTGTCGATGTTGCCGATGAGACCCAGTGACCAGAGGAAAGTCGGGATGAGCACGATCGCACCCGAGGCAATCGTGAACACGGCGATGATGGCGGCGACCATTGCGCCGAACGTCACCAGCGGGATCGACCCCTTGTAGGTCTTTTCATCCTTTGCGACTACCAGGGTACCGAAAAAGACAAAGCAGCCGATCAATGCGCCGACCGCGAACAGGATCAGACCCAGGTAGAAATGGGGCGCTGCCTGCATCGGCACGTAGGAGGTGAACATGACACTGGAATTACCCTGCAGGACTGCGACATTGGTGGTGGCCGCACCGATAATCATGAGCACAAAACCTGCCCAGGCCCAGCGCGGCGTGGCCAGCCTTGAGTTCAGCAATACCGCCGAGGCAAAGTACATGACCGCTATTTCGAAAAAGATAATCCACACCAGCAGTACATCGAGACCGTGCGCGGTCAGCGCCAGGTAGAACCAGTCGGCCGGGAGGAGGTGCACTCCGGGCCAGCGGGTGAGTGCGACCAGCAGTCCAAACAGGCCGCCGACAGCCAGAAAAACGATGGACACAAACGCATTCGCCTTGATCAGGTTTTCTGCGGATTTATGAATGCGTAACCCGGTGGCCGGGCAAACGCGATGATTAAAGTCTGACATATCGTGTCTCCCCGTTATTCAGTAACGTAAATTTTGCCGATCATGTTGTGATGGCCAATGCCGCAGAATTCATTGCATATCACACCGAATTCACCAGACTCGCTCGGAGTAACCGTGATAACCATGTCATACCCGGGGTGGATCTCCAGGTTGATATTGACAGGCTGCAGCGAGAACCCGTGCAGCCAGTCCATCGATGACAGGTGTAGCCGGTAGGACTGGCCTTTCTCGAATTCGATAATGGGCCACCACTGCCACAGCCGGGCAATCAGGTAAACATCGCTGCCGGGTGGTGGATGCACAACCGGTATGCCTGATTCTTCGCGCACCTGGTATTGCTCCACCATGGCGTTGGTCTTCTCGGCAAATGCTTCAGGTGTAATGCGATAGGCTTCGTTGGAGAGATTCTGCTCACCTTCCATGTGCCAGTAGACCATGGCGGAGAACATCACCAGGCCCCAGGTAAAGGCCACGATGACCCAGATAATTTCTGAACGTGCAACGGGCAGGTTCCACCAGATACGCTGCGGGGGAGGAGAAATAGCCATGGTTTGTGCTCCCTTGGGTTACTTTGCGATTGGAATGGTGACGATTTCCATGATGCCCCAGATCACGTAGAACACCGTTGGCACCACGACGCCCAGGAACAGCAGCAGGAACGGATTATCAAGAATGCGTTGCATGGCGGGGATACGCTCGTCGTCTGTATCTGACGCACTGGAATGTTCGGTGTCGGCCATTCTGTTGCCTCCTGGGCTTGTTGGTTATCAGCGCGACGATTTGTCGCATACTATTAGCCGATAGGAGACTACACAATGGCAGGCGTACTCCTTGACCTAGGTCAATAGGGCACGACTCCGGGATGATTATTCGGTGCCTGACAGCTCCGGTGGTTTATCTAAGCAGTGTCCTACTGGCCGGTCAGGTTGCGAATGAGGCCAAATGAGGTCACGGCCATCGTCAATAGAATGACAAAAAACACCAGGCTGCGGTGCTCCAGCTGCCGGCCTGCAGCCGTTTCAATGCGCCTGAGGATCCAGTCGGCCGCCAGGTACAGAATAATAGCCGCAAGCGTGAAGTACAGGATTGTCATGCGGATAGCTTAACCCAATCACCGGGAAAAATAACACCCGGCACCTCCGTGTATCCGGTCGGTGTGTCTGGACTGTTTCTATCCGGTTGCGGGAGGAATTGACTTGATGGAGATCAAAGTGCGCGGCTGGTTACAGTTGTAAGTTACTCCTGATTGTCCGTGAGCCGACCCATTCTGCACCATGAGCGGTTTTGCCGGTGCGATGGCGAAGCGACAGAGAACACCCGGCCATGGCCGGGAAATCTGCCAACAACCTCGAGGCAGGGTTTGCAGTCAACCGGCGGGAGCCGGCTTAATTACAGACCGGCTACTATGCTAGGATATCCACATGAATAAGAATCTGAGTATGTTCGGTGTTGCGCTGCTGATGCTGGGCCTCATAACGGCGGCAATTCTGGGGCTCATGGCCGGTCCCACCAGCCCCCTGGCCTGGGCCCTGGTGGCCATACTTGTCGCTATTCCATTCATCCACAGAAAGCTGTCGGCAAAGAAATTTATTGTCTGGAAAGACGCATACAATGTCGGTATCGATTCCATAGACCAGCAGCACAGAAAACTCGTCAACCTGATCAACCAGCTGACGACTGCCGTGGACTATTCCACCGGTGAAAATTTTGAACGGGAGGCGCTGGCCGAACTGGTCGATTATACCAAGACACATTTCTCCTACGAGGAAGCGTTGATGGAGGACAATGGTTATCCCGACTTCGAGGCACACCGGGCACAGCATAAAGCGATGATCGCGGAAGTTGATAAGGTGCTGGCCGAGTACGAGAAAGACCACGATAAGGCCATGGGCCACGCCGTTGATTACTTGCAGGGCTGGCTGATCAACCATATCAATGGCACCGACAAGCAATACAGCAGTTTCCTCATAGACAAGGGTGTGCGCTAGCAAGTCCCTGCCGCAAAACCTCCCCGGTCAAGCCGGTGATTTCCCCACAAAGCCAAAGACGGGTGCCGGTTGAATATCGGGCCGGGTGAGCTAATCTTGCTTACTGGAAGCAGGCGGATTTTCTCCCGGAGCCTGTGTGATCTGACAGATAAAATGTAGAGTAGACATGAAACATAGCGTCTGGATAGTTATTACCTCCCTGTTGCTGGCGACAAGCAGCATTCTCGCTGCTGATGCTGATGCTGATCTGCTGATTAGTCGCGCAAACCGCTATTTTTCACCTTTGCCGGATGCCATGCCGGGATCGGAGAATGACACGGCACAACGCATAGCGCTGGGAAGAAAGCTCTATTTTGAAAAACGCCTGTCTGTCAATGACACCCAGTCCTGCGCCTCCTGCCACCGTCTCGAGGACGGCTTTGCCGGCGTCGATAATCTGCCGACCTCGCCGGGTGCAAGAGGCGAGCAGGGAACGCGCAACAGTCCGACGGTGCTGAATGCTGGCTGGCAGGACAGCCAGTTCTGGGACGGGCGTGCAGAGGACCTGGTCGAGCAGGCCAAGGGCCCGATTCTGAATCAAATCGAAATGGGTATGCCCGACGAGCAGGCCGTGGAAAACAAGATAAGGGATATTGCCGAATACCGGACTGCTTTTGCGGCAGCGTTCCCCGGCGATGAGCCGTCTATCACCTACCAGAATATTGCCGAGGCCATAGCCGCCTTTGAGCGCACCTTGATAACACCAAGCCGTTTCGATGATTTCATGAACGGCGATGCTGACGCATTAAGCAAGGCTGAGAAAAGGGGGCTTGAAACATTCATAAAGGTCGATTGCAAGACATGTCATGATGGAATACTTCTCGGCGGCGAGACATTTGAACCGCTCGGCAAGGAGAATCCCTACGAAAACCAGGCTGACAAGGGCATATACGAGCTGACGAAGGACGAAAACGATCACATGGTTTTCAAGGTGGCGGCGCTGCGTAACGTGGCCTTAACCGCGCCTTATTTCCATGACGGGAAAATCAATACACTCGAAGAAGCCGTACGCAAGATGGCCAGGCTGCAGCTGGACGAAGAACTTACAGACCAGCAGGTAAGCGATATTACAAGTTTCCTGAAGGCATTGACTGATAAAAACAGGGAACAGCACATTAAATAATCAGTGGCTGGTGCCTGCCGAGTAGCGGGTTTTGTTGTAAATGTTGTACTTGCCCGACGGTTTGTTCATTGGCAGTCGTTTCACTTCCTCCAGCGTTTTGGCATCGTAGACGATCACCGCGCCGTCCGGGTCCCAGATGCTTAACAGCGCATATTTGCCGTCACGCGTGAACTCGACGTGGGCCGCTGTCTTGCCCGGCACGGGCCGCAGGGTCTTGACGATTTCGAGGGTATTCTTGTCGATAACGTGCATCACGTCCTTGTTGGCACCGAAGAATACATCGACCCAGGCGTACGGGGTGTTTTCGTGGCTGCGCATGAAAAAGCCGGGGCCCATGGTTTCAATGTGTTTGACAGGTTTCCAGGATTCCATGTCGATTACAGTGACGTTACCTGTTTTCAGGTTCGGTGTTGCCAGTACCGGGCGGCCCTTGTACTCCCAGGTAATTCCCGAGCCCAGGTGTGGCATGCCCGGCAGCTCCAGGTCCGCGACGATGACCCTGCGGACGTCCATGTCGACCACCTGTCCCTTGCCGTCACGCGAGGCCCCTATAAGAGCCGTGTATTCCTGGTCGAAGAAGAAATCATCGATGTAATCACCGACCTCGATACGTCGAACCGGGAAGGGTTCAGGTTCGACGTTTTCACCGGAGTCGGGGCGGTAGTCATGTACCCAGCCGTCGAAACCGATGGGCGGATTGTCATCATAGGAAATCTCCCAGACTTCCTGGATGTCCTTGAGTGCGGCGATAAAACTGTTGCGCGGTGGTGCGGTGTAAACGGCGCTGACACGGGATGTTTTCCCGCTGTTGTCCTTAACGTCATACAGCTTGATCGGTTTCAGGTCGGTTGCGTCCAGCAGTACCAGTGAATGCGGCAGGTAGTTTGCAACCATTACATAGCGATCATCGGCGGACACTGCAAGGTTACGGGTGTTGATACCGGCGCGGATCTCGGCTACCAGCTTCAGGTTGTAGATATCGTATTTGCTGATCCAGCCGTCACGCGATGCAAAGTAGACGAAACGGCCGGAAGACGAGTACTTGGGCCCGCCGTGCAGGGCAAAGCGTGTCTTGAAACGGTGTATCGGTTCCATGCGGTCGCCATCCAGCAGTGTGACATGGTGGTCACCCAGTTCCACGACCAGGAACATGTTCAGCAAGTCATCGACCTTGAACACCGGCTTGTCCGGCAGTGCGGATTCACGATTGTGGATTATGTGGCTGGCGCTGATTTCCGGCAGGCCCCAGGCAGGTATTTCCTCAGGCGGGGTATATATATATTCAACCAGTGCCATGACGTCCTTTTCTGACAGCTTGTCCGCAAAGGCGGGCATTTGCGTGGCAGCACGGCCGTTTGTTATGACATCAACAGCGTCATTTTTGCGCAGGCGCTTGAGATTGCCGGGTAACAGTGCGGGGCCCATTGCACCGAGGCGTTTCGCATTGTG
>JAOULY010000481.1 GCA_029881775.1 Gammaproteobacteria bacterium | reverse complement strand
GACGGCAAGAATTCATCCTGGTTGTCGAGTGCCATGGTGTCGAGCCAGCGACTGCCCATATTCACCGGGTTGTGATGCAGGCAGACGAGCGTGTGCGGCGTGTCGGAATCGGCCAGCATCTGCTCGAGCTGCTGCAGTCGCTCTGTTGAGAAGTGCGCGCCTTCGCTGTCCGGGACCGTCGAATCGAGAAAAATAAACTGCCAGTCGTTATGGTGCAGCTGGGATTCGAACCGGCACAAACTGCCATTGATTGCCGCGTTCAGCAGGGTGCTCTCGTCATGATTGCCGGGCAAGCAGTAAACAGGCAGCCCGAGCCGGCCGAGGTGAGCGGTTACCCGTTCGTAGGTCGATGCGGCGGGCATATGGGCCAGGTCACCGGTCGCCAGTACCAGGTCGGCCGGCAGGTGTTTCGCCGTCGCATCGTCAATGACAGCCTTCAGTGACTGTTCCGTGTTCAGGCCGAGCAGGCAGCCGTCGGGGGTGTCGAACAGGTGCGTATCCGTAATCTGCAGCACCTTGATGGCCCGGGCGGGTTTGGATGCTTGGTTGATTGCTATTTCCCCCTGTCAGCTTGCGACTGCCTGACGGTTTCCGGCATTTCGCCTGGCGACAGGATCCTGGCCAGCGTACCGATTGTGAATTTATGTGTACATCTGAATGGTGACAAAAAACACCCGGTTTGTCATGTGCTCAACCAGGCCGGCTGGCACTTTCTTCGCCGAGCAGCTTGTAAAAGACCTTGGAATTGCGCCGGTAGTTATACAGCGCCTGCTTGCTGGCCGGCAGGTCAGATTTGTTGCCGGCCTGAAAGCCACGCTCCAGAAACCAGTGTGCGGTGCGCGTGGTAAGTACAACCAGCCTGCGGATGCCGATCCGGGCAGCGCGTTGCTCGATGTATTGCAGCAGGGCGTCGCCGCGCCCGGCATTACGGTAGTCCTTATGGACGGCGAGGCAGGCCAGTTCCGCGTGCCCGTCCATTGCGAACGGGTACAGGGCGGCACAGGCAATAATGGTCCCGTCGCGCTCGATTACCACAAAATGATTAATTTCGATTTCCAGGCGTTCACGCGAGCGCCTGACCAGAACACCTTCCTGTTCCAGCGGTTTGATCAGTTCCAGTATGCCGCCAACATCCTCGATGGTCGCTTCGCGCAGTCCTTCATACACATCCGCCGTAACCAGGGTGCCATGTCCGTCGCGCGTGAACAGCTCCAGTAACAGTGCTCCGTTCACGGCGCGGTCCAGGATATGTACCCGTCGTACATTATGCTGGCAGGCCTGTACGGCGTATCCCAGTATCTGGCGGGTGGTTTCGTCCAGTTGCCGTTTTCCGCCAAGCAGTGCGTTGGCCTCGTTGATGTCCATTTTCGAAATCATCTGGCGGCGGCCGTTTCTCGGCCGGTTGCCTTCCGTTATGAAAATGAGCTTGTCGGCATTGAGTGCGGCCGCGGCCTGCGTCGCGATTTCACCGACACTGAGGTTGAATATCTCGCCGGTCGGTGAATAGCCGATCGGTGACAGCAGTACGATACGCCGGCCGTCCAGGTGCTGTTGAATGGCCTTGCTGTCGACGCGGCGAACCTCGCCGGTATGGCAGTAATCGATACCCTCGACGACACCGAGTGGTCGTGCGGTAACGAAGTTGCCGGAACTGACGCCGATGCGCGCACCCGACATGGGTGTATTTGCCAGGCCCATCGACAACAGGGCTTCCACCTCGACACGCACACTGCCGGCCGCTTCCTTGACGCACACCAGTGCGGCATCGTCGGTGATGCGCAGGCCGTTGGCGTATTCGAGTTGTGCGCCACTTGCCTTGAGCTTGTGTTCGATCTGCGGCCTCGCGCCATGCACGAGTACCAGCCGGATTCCCAGGCTATGCAACAGGGCGATGTCGTGGACCAGGTCGGGAAATGATTCATCCGCGACGGCCTCGCCGCCAAAAGCGAGCACGACGGTGCTGCCGCGGTGCGCATGTATGTAGGGCGCCGCCTGCCGAAAATCGCTTATGAACTGCCTGTTTGCCTGGTCGCTATTCATGAATGTCTGCCTGAAGCACCTTTTATAACAGGGGTTCCGAATCGATACAAACGGATTTTATTATCTTTTTCAGTAGATTAACCGTTGGTTCCAGCCGGTCCAT
>JAOULY010000480.1 GCA_029881775.1 Gammaproteobacteria bacterium | reverse complement strand
CCCATGCCGGCAATTCTTTCAATGCCGTCAAGGGCCTGTTCGCCGCCCGCAGTCTTTCTTTGCACGCCATAACCGCCTGACCAGGCCAGGCCGATCACATGCATCAGTTGCCCGCTGGCGTAAATCCAGGGTTGCAGGATGACAAATCTTCCCCGCGGTTGCCTGAAGCCGAGCAGTGGCAGGATATGATAGGTCACACCCATGTAGGCCAGGGTCACCGCCACGATTGAGCCGTGGTAGTGGGCGGGTACCGTTACATTACTGCCCTGGATCATAAAACCGATAATGCCGCCCACCCCGAACAGGATCATGGATGAAAACAGCGCGGATCGCTGCGGGCTGGGCCGGGCCGTGCCGCGCATGGAATTGACAAGGTTGAACAGAATCACAAGGCCAATCGGCAACGCCGCCAGGCCGCCGCCGAATTGCATCAGCCAGGTCAGCGCGGAATGATGTTCTGCCGATGCCATGTCGTAGACAATGTAGACGGCAGGTGTCAGCAGAACCGGAATCAGTCCGAAGGCGAACAGGAACATCACTATTCTCGGCGTCAGCCTGGAGGCAATACCGGACACCGTCGCCAGCCATAGCCAGCAGACCAGCATCAGCTGGATATGGACGAACTGCAGGGTATGGCCGCCACCCCAGAACAGCAGCTCAAAGTAATATTCGCCCTGTATGGTATCCGGCATACCAAGGCCGGAAGCCAGCAGTGCCCCGATAGCGGTCGCTGCGGCAATCAATCCCGAGTACAGTCCGAAGCGTAGAGCGCCCAGCCCGGTAACACGCCTGCCAATCGGGCGGGAAAAGACCAGTCCGCGTAACACCAGCAGCAGAATACCGACACCGAAAATAATCAGACCCGCCAGGAACAGGGGGTCATTCAGGACCGGGATATAATTCGTCATCAGGGGGCTGCCGGATCCCAGGAATGGCGACACGGAAATAATCGCGGAGCCGACAACACACAGCAGCAGTGCCGCCCAGCCGCAAACCGGGCAACTGTCCTTGCTGTTTATGCTCCACATGACGCCCGCCATGCCCAGGAACCAGACCAGTACCGTCAGGTCAACATGAACGACGAGCGCGGTATGAAACAGGTCGACCCATGGAAATATGTCCTGGATATAGGGGGTTCGGGACATCACGATGACAATCGTCAATAGTCCGCCGACTACCAGCGAACCCAGTGCGAGCAACAGCCAGCCGATGCACAGGCGGCGCATCCGCTCTCCCGGCATTTCCAGTAGCAGCTTGTTGAGGTCCGTGTCTTCGCTGTCGTGATCAGTGCTCATCGTAAACCTGTTCCGTTTATCGGGGTTCCGGGTTTGCTTGTAATGCCGTGTCGTTGCCAGAATACGAAGCTGCTACCTGACAATGCGGTGGCAAGACTGAAATCCACTATCACCATAACCAACAGAAAAGGGTAATTGCCGTGCGCCATCCTGGACAGTGTTGATCCTATAATAATCATGGCCAGCAGAAACAGCAGGAATCCCGGCCGGTAAAACTGCCATATTTTTGGTGCACTGAGCAGAGATATCCGCGTGAGGTTATCCCGGCAACTGCGGCGGAAAATGAAATTCACCTTCAGCCAGCCGATAGACAGTCCGGCAGGGATGGTCAGCCATGTCCAGTTACGCCCCGGCTGCAGGGCATCGGCTTCGAGTAGAAGGGTGGTGCCCTTCGTCAGCAGGACGACAGCGCCGCTGTACCAGAACAGGGCAGCGAGAATCTTCAGGGTGCGGTGTGATGCGGCAAACATACAAGACCTTATGCAAGGTTGCTGTCTGTCAGGTCAGATGGCGTTGACCAGGCCTGCTTCGTTGCGCATTTGTCCAGCGAGCAGTGCCGGTTACCCAAGATATTTATGCAGTCGTGCGTCTTTGGTCTTGAAGTGCTCGGTAAACCAGCGCTCGACGTGGGCGGCAAATTCCTGGTCACTGAAGTAGGCGTTCTCTTCATAGTCATCCATTATGTCACGCAGCTCATCAAGCAGTCGTTCATGATCTGCCTTGTGATCCCTGTAGTGATCGTACCTGTTTGTGCGCATGATTTTTTCTTCAAGGGCAAAATGTGCCGCTACATGCGCATATATTTCGCCAAGGAAATCCATGACCGAGATGGTTGCGTTCTCACCGGACATC
>JAOULY010000061.1 GCA_029881775.1 Gammaproteobacteria bacterium | reverse complement strand
ATTTTGTGAGTCTTGCCCAAGCGGTTCTGTTTCGTGGCACCGGTCTTTCCGTGGTGTGGCCTCAACTGCTGGCGAATTTCGGCATCGGCACGGTGTTTTTCATTGCGGCACTGGCACGGTTTCGGCGCACGGTCACGCTATCCTGAGCATGCAATTTTGTGAACCTCTTGTTCGGCTCTATCTCGCGACCATAGTCAGAAAAAGAAAGGCCTCCACCCAGGGGTAAGAGGCCTTTTCTTTTCTGACTATGGTCGGGGCGAGAGGATTTGAACCTCCGACCACCTGCACCCCATACCGTTTTTCCGTCCATAAAATTCTGTATTTGATAACGTAATTCGGGGCGTCCGTTGCAAGATTTGCAGGACACTGCATCACGAAGCTGGACAGGTTCCGCAAAAGTCCCGCATGTCATTCGCTCTTCAGTCCACCCGTCTGTCTCGATAGTGAAGACCTGTAGCAATTCCGAAAATAATACCGGTTAGTGCCAGCATCCACACCACGGCCGGACCGGCAGGCCAGTCAAACCACAGCGAACACAATAGACCTGCTGCAAAAGCCAGGACTCCCAGCCCGTATCCGGCGGTAATCGCGGTAATACCCTGCAAGCGGCGGATCGCCACGGCCGGAATGATCAGGCAGGAAAACACCAGAAAGACGCCGACCAACTGCACGGACACGGTCACCGTTACCGCGAACAGCAGGTAGAAGCGAAACCGCCCCGGTCCGAGCCAATACCAGAGCATCATGACCGGAAGGTATAGAGCGGCTGCAACCAGCAACTGGTCAGCAGTCACCCACAGGAGCTGGCCCGCGAGGAGTTCCGAAAGATGCTCTGTGCCGTGGGGATCTCCTGCCAGCAACAGCAGGCCGGCTGTCGCCGCCAGCACGAAGGTAATACCAATGAGGGCTTCCTGGATATCCGGCCAGTAGCGCTCGAAGCCGCGAATCAGGGTCGCGCCCAGCAGCGCGCTGATGATCGCGAAACCCTGCGTAATCCAGTCTCCGGCATCATGGTCCAGCGACAAAGCCACGATGACGCCCAGTCCGGCAATCTGTGCCACAGCCAGGTCGATGAAAATAATCCCGCGGCGCAGCACTTCACGTCCCAGCGGCACGTGGGTAACCAAAACCAGAAGCCCGGCCAGCATGGGCACGCCAATGATATCGAGTTCGATCCCGGCTGTTGTCATCTCGCTGACGCCAGCAATTTTTGTATCGTATCGTCAAACAGGCCAAATAGGTCAGTCGTCACTTCCGAGCCGCCCACCGTAAACGGCAGCACCACAACCGGGATATCCGTGCGATCGGATAACCATTCGGCACCCGCGTCGTCCTGATAGGCCGCCCGTATGATCACCTGCACCGGCTGCTGCTGCATCTGATCGACCAGCCTGGCAAGGTGGCCACTGCCGGGAGGCACGCCGGGTTTCGGCTCGATAGTTGCCATCTGCTCCAGCCCCAGCCATTGATTCAGATAGACCCAGCTGCTGTGTTGCGCAACCACCTTCATGCCACGCAAGGGTTTTGCAGTCTGTTCCCAGCGTTCGATGGCGGATTGCCAACGGCTAAGAAAATCATCCAGGTTGGCCTGATACCGGGATACATTCTCCGGGTCGATCATCGACAGGCGGTCAGCTATTACCTTGGCCACCACCGTGAGATTGTGAGGACTCGTCTGGATATGCGGATTGCCCTTGGCATGAACATCACCCTCGGCACGGTCGAGTCGCCGGGGGCGGTCCAGCAATGCAACAGTTGTCGCCGCCTCCAGGTAGCCAGCCTTGCCGGGCTGCACGCTTGGATTGTTCGCGCGGCGCAGTAACAGCGGTAACCAGCCGGCCTCGAGACCTGCACCCGTACAGATCACCAGGTCAGCCTTGCGCATGCGGGCAATCAGGCTCGGGCGTGCCTGGATCTTGTGCGGATCCTGCTGCGCGGTCGTGGCCGATTTCGCGTCGATCAGATCACCGCCGACCTCCTGAGCCAGTGCGGCCCATTCCGGTTCACAGGCAAAAACGGACACGCCGGCTGCGGCAGGTAAAGCAGCGACCATCGTAATGCCAAGCAAAAGCAGTATACGAAACATCACGGCCTCCCTAGAAACGGTGTGCCCCATGGGCACCCAGGCTCATGAGGTATTGCAGGTACCAGCGATCCACCGCATCGATATTCGACTCGTCACGACTGTACTGCAGGCGCAGCCGGCTGAACTCACTGTGTGACCAATCCAGCGTGACCGAATAGATCTTCGGTGACACTCCGAGTGTATCCAGTGATGTACCACTGAATGCCGCACCCGGGTCATCAGTATCCAGCCAGGCATAGCGCACTCCTGCCCGCCAGTGCGGCTTGAATTGATAAATACCCTCGAGGTAACCGCCATGTTGATCGTCGTCATAGGCCAGTACACCGCCACCGCCGGGCGTGAACAGCCCGTCCTGGTTCTGCCAGAACAATCCACCTTCCAGCTTCAGATTGTTACTGGATGGATTCCCGTTCGGCGCCCACTTCCAGACACCGTCAAGCAGCGCCAGGCCAACATCCCCGTCGAAGCTGTCGCCATTGCCGGATTCACGCCCCTCTGCACGTGCCGACAACCAGGAAAGCCCGGCCTGCCAGCTGTGACTGCTACCGATATCACCGCCACTACGTGCGAACAGGCTCCAGGCTCCCTTGCCGTCCCGGCCTGCACCACCTGCAGGAAATCCCGCACCCCGCAACCACTCCGCACCGAACTCCAGGTACTGTTCCGTTGGCGCCAGCCAGCGCACCTGCACACCATCATCGATGTACTGACCGTTCATGAATACCCGGTATGGCAGCGGTCGGTCGACGAAGTCATCGGCATGGCGGTGAAACTGGTTGCGATACCCGATACCCGAGAAGAAACGGCCGCCCCGCAATTGCAAACCATGGGGCAGGGTTAATGTCTCGAACCAGGCCTCCTCCAGTTCGACCTCGGTCGAACCGTCCTCGTCGGCTACCGCCAGCGTGAAGTTGCCGAAGAACCGGTCATCGATATTCACCTTGGCATTGAGTTCGGACTCACCCACCGAGAAACCGTCTTCTCCGGGACCCGCTTCCTCATCGATCATGAAACCGGGCACGGCGAAGTCGTTGTCCGGGGAGAAGTCCGTAGCTGTACCCACCAGCACAACACCGATCGCCGGATTGAAATCACTTGGTTTTTCCTGGGCAACGGGCACTGCCGGACTGGCAGTATCAGCAACAGCTACCGGTGCCCGGGCCGAGCTTTCCAGTTGCCTGATACGTTCTTCCAGCGCCTCAATACTGGATTCATAGGTATGCCTTATTTCCTCCAACTCTGCCCTGAGCAGATCAAGTTCTGAGGTCTCCGCGGCAGATACGGCAGATCCTGTGACTGCGCACAACACCAATACAAGTTTTCTGACCAACATGTTGATCTCCTGACAAAACCGGCAAATCGTGCAGCAGCACCGATGGTGCCGCCACATACGTTCAAGAAGTAATCAGCAGGAGATGGAAGGCGGTGCGCGGGACTGGAATGGTGGAACTGTTACCGTAACGACGTATTGCCTGAGCGCATGGCCGAAATGGTTACAACATGCCTGTACAGGCAGTCCGTCAGCTATCGACGGGGTGATGTTATCGGATTGCTGTGCAAACAGGCACAGCGCACAGGCGTTATCGGCATCCTGGCCGGTGTCGTGATCGTGACCGAGCACTAGTGACTGGCCCAGCAGCAACGACAGCACCAGCATCCAGTGCAAGACGGCACGCCAGGACAGACTGTTATGGTTCGATATCATCATTCTGCAGGAAACATAAATGTTCTGAAAATCCCGGTCAACAGGAAGCAATGGTTAAGGCAGACGATGCCGGACTACTGATCACATGAAGCGGCTACCGTCGGCACACCTTCCTGTCGATTCGACACGACCACCTGCAATTTCCGCAGATGCGCTACCCGGCACTTAACTTCTTATTTCCGCGTGAAAAGGAAATTTGAAGGGATTTAGCAGCAAGTAGAAAGAATCTTCAATGTCTTTCCTAGCAGCTGTTTCTAAAAATGGTCGGGACGAGAGGATTTGAACCTCCGACCACTTGACCCCCAGTCAAGTGCGCTACCAGGCTGCGCTACGCCCCGATGTTAAAGACGGTGCGCAAAGCGCACCCTACGCCTCAATGTGTGTATTGGTGCACGTGGCGCACCTTACGCCCCAACGTGTGTATCGGTGCGCATGGCGCCCCTACTTCACGATGTGCAGGGTGCGCCATGCGCACCGTACCAGTTCAGCGTTTCAGCAACTGCAAAACATCTTCGAGCTCGATGCGGATCTGGTGGACGATCTGCTGGCTCTGCGTGATGTCTTCCTTCGCGTCATCACCCGACATCTTCTGCCGCGCACCGCCGATGGTGAAACCCTGCTCGTAGAGCAGGCTCCTGATCTGGCGGATCATGAGCACATCCTGGCGCTGGTAATAACGTCGGTTACCGCGACGCTTGACGGGCTTTAGCTGTGGAAATTCCTGTTCCCAGTAACGCAATACATGCGGCTTTACACCACACAGGTCACTGACTTCTCCAATTGTAAAATATCGCTTGCCCGGTATCGCTGGAAGTTCGTTGTTATTGCTCGCTTCCAGCATATGCCTCGACCCTCGCCTTTAGTTTCTGACCGGAACGGAAGGTAACCACACGGCGTGCTGAAATCGGAATCTCTTCCCCCGTTTTGGGATTACGGCCCGGGCGCTCGTTCTTCTCGCGCAGGTCAAAATTACCGAATCCCGAAAGTTTTACCTGGCGTCCCTGCTCAAGTGCAACCCGAATTTCCTCGAAAAACAGTTCCACGACTTCCTTGGCCTCGCGTTTATTCAGGCCAAGCTCCTCAAAAAGCTTTTCTGCCATGTCGGCTTTCGTCAATGCCATAGTCTTAGTCTCTCAGTGAAGCCCCGAAATTTTCTTTTAACAAGTCAGTCACTCCGGTGACTACTCCCTCTATGTCCTGCTCAGTTAGTGTGCGCGAATAATCCTGTAGAATCAAGCCAAAGGCTATGCTTTTTCGACCGTTTTCTACCCCTTTCCCCTGGTAAACATCGAAAATTAACAGTTCAGCGAGCAGCTCCCCGGCGGCCGTGCGGATCGCCTGTTCAAGCTCACTCGCCGGCAGACCGGCGTCCACCACCACGGCCAGGTCGCGGCGAATGGACGGGTAGCGCGATATCGGCCTGAATCTCGCCAGTTGCCCGCGCTCAATTGCGGCATACTCCAGCTCGAACAGGCAGGTATCAGGATCGAGATCGTAACCGGCCGCCAGCTGCGGGTGTATGCGGCCCAACCAGCCCACGGTGCGCTCACCCTCACGAATAGACGCCGTCTGACCGGGATGCAGCGCCGCGTGCTCGCCCCGCACAAACGTCAATGAGTCCAGTCGCCCGGCATACTTCAGCAGCGCCTCGACATCCTGTTTAAGGTCGTAGAAATCAGACGCAACCGCCTTGCCGTCCCAGTGCTCCGGTAAACGTGAGCCACTGACAATACCGCCAATTACAGTGTCCTGATGTATCTGGCCGTTATCCGACCAGAAACGCAGGCCGTGTTCGAACAACCTGACACGTGCCTTCTGGCGATTCATATTATAGCGCGCGGCAGTAATCAGGCCGGGCCACAGGCTGGTGCGCATGTCCGCCATCTCCGAGGAGATCGGGTTGGCCAGCGATACCGGCGTCATTGTCGGGTTGACCTGCTGCTGCAGGCCCGGCTCGACAAAACTGTACGTGACTGCTTCCTGGTAGCCGCGCGCGGCGAGCACGTCACTGAAGCGTTCAACACTGTGTTGCACTTCATCCAGCGGACTGATGGCCATCGCACCGGTAAGCGGCACACTGGGCAGACGGTTGTAACCGTAAACGCGCCCGATCTCTTCGATCAGGTCGGCCTCGATCGATATATCGAAGCGATAGCTCGGCGGCAGTATGCGCCAGCCGTCGGCATCAGCTGACTCGATGGTCATACCAAGCCGGTTGAGGATATCGGTAACCTCATCATTTGTCGGCAACATACCAAGTACGCGCTGTATACGCTGCTTGCGCAGGCCAATCGTCGTGCGCGCCGGCAGGTGCTCTGGCGTCTGCGACTCGATAACAGGCCCGGCTTCACCGCCACAGATGTCCAGCAGCAACTGCGTTGCATACTCGATGGCACGCGCCTGCAACTGCGGATCCACACCGCGCTCGAACCGGTGTGAAGAATCAGTATGCATCGCGTACTTGCGCGCACAACCGGCAATCGCTTCAGGCGCAAAGAACGCACATTCAAGAAACAGGTCCGTGGTGGCGTCGGTGACACCGGATTCAAGACCGCCCATGACGCCGGCAATAGCCAGCACCTTGTCATGATCGGCAATGACCAGCGTGTCGGCATCCAGCGCTATGTCGCGTTCGTCGAGTAACGTCAACGACTCTTGCGCAACTGCGTGGCGCACACAAATGCCGCCTGACAACCGGTCAAGGTCAAAGGCGTGCATGGGCTGCCCCAGCTCGATCAACACATAGTTGGTGATATCGACCAGCGGACCGAGACTACGGATACCGCTGCGCCGCAGCCGCTCCTGCATCCACAGCGGGGTTTCGGCCGTGGCCGATACGCCGCGTATTACGCGCCCGGAGTAGCGTGGGCAGGCCTTTGGTGCCTGCACGTCAACAGCAAAGGTATCCTCGATCGTGGCCACCACCGGCTCGATCACCGCAGCGTTCAGCGGTGTACGCGTCAGG
Organism: Gammaproteobacteria bacterium; assembly: GCA_029881775.1. Lineage (GTDB taxonomy): Bacteria > Pseudomonadota > Gammaproteobacteria > UBA9214 > UBA9214 > UBA9214. The sequence continues at coordinate 1,530 of JAOULY010000061.1, read as the reverse complement.
GTGCCGACCTCACGCGCAATCCCCTCGATACCCAGGCAGTCACCCCGGTTCGGCGTCAGGTCAACCTCTATCAACGCATCGTCAAGACCCAGCAGTTGCACAACGCGCTGACCGGCAACGGCATCGGCCGGCAATTCCATCAGGCCGGCGTGTTCATCGCTCAGCCCCAGTTCCCTGGCCGAACACAACATGCCAAATGACTCGACCCCGCGCAGCTTGCTCTTCTTGATTTTGATATCGCCCGGCAATTTTGCACCAACCGGCGCCAGCGGGTACCTGCCGCCAGCCTGCACGTTGGGTGCACCGCAAACGATTTGCAACGTCTCGCCCTCGCCGACACTGACACGGCAGACGCGCAGCTTATCAGCATCGGGATGGGCATCAACGGCCACGACCTCTGCAACGACCAGATCTCCCAGCCCCTCACCGGCCACCTCGACCGAGTCGACCTCAAGGCCGGCCATGGTCAACTGCTCGACCAGTTCACTGGTAGAGACCGGCGGGTTCACCCACTCACGTAGCCATTGTTCGCTGAATTTCATTTTTTTTTAAAACCTTGCCACAGAGATCACAAAGCGCACAGAGATATCAATTTCATGCAGCAAATCATTATCCTCGTCATTCAGACTTTGCATCCATAACATTAGTTATATTTCTCTCTGTGTACTCTGAGAGCTCTGTGGCAATTTAAATGAGAACCTTGCCACAGAGATCACGGAGTGCGCAGAGATATAAATTCCGTACAACAAACCATTACCCTCGTCAGTCAATACTTGCATCCGTAGGATTAGTTATATTTCTCTCGATGCGCTCTGTGCTCTCTGTGGCAATTCATTAGTTAAACTGCCCCAGAAACGCCAGGTCGTTCTCAAAGAACAACCGCAGATCGTTCACCCCGTAGCGCAACATGGCGAGACGCTCGACGCCCATACCAAAAGCGAAGCCGGTGTATTTTTCATTGTCGATGCCGACATTCTCGAACACGTTCGGGTGCACCATGCCGCAGCCCAGCACTTCCAGCCAGCCGGTATGGCTGCAGACACGGCAACCTTCGCCACTGCACATGACGCACTGGATATCGACCTCGGCCGACGGCTCGGTGAACGGGAAATAGGACGGCCTGAACCGAACGGCAAGATCATCACGTTCGAAGAACGCACGCAGGAACTCATCCAGCAGTCCCTTGAGATTTGCGAAGCTGACGTTTTCATCCACCAGCAATCCCTCGACCTGGTGGAACATGGGCGTATGCGTCAGGTCGGAGTCACAACGATAAACACGACCCGGCGCAATCACGCGCAACGGCGGCTTGCTTGTCTCCATGACACGCACCTGTACCGGCGAGGTGTGCGTGCGCAACAGCGTGTGCGCGTCGAAGTAAAAGGTGTCATGCATGGCGCGCGCCGGATGATGGTCGGGAATATTCAGCGCACTGAAGTTGTGCTCATCGTCCTCGATTTCCGGGCCTTCCGCCACGCTGAAACCAAGCGGCCGGAACAGCGCCTCGATCCGGCGCATGGTAATGGTCAC
>JAOULY010000478.1 GCA_029881775.1 Gammaproteobacteria bacterium | reverse complement strand
CAGCAAGCCTTTCTTGAGAAGTAAAAGAGAACGGGGGACCATTTTACTGTAGCCCGGATGAAGTGAAACGTAATCCGGGAGTGTCTCCCCGGATTCCACTACGTTGCATCCGGGCTACGGCACGTGCGTGTTTGTGGGTAGGATGTTTTTGATGCTGGGTGGGGTGTTATTGAAACATTGTTTCGCGCAAAGCCGCCAAGGCGCGAAGAAAAGAGAAATAATTGCCACAGAGAGTACAGTGGACACAGAGATTGCTTCGTCACTGCGTTCCTTGCAATGACATCATAAGGTCCGGGTTGCTCGCCTCCCGCCGTTTAACTGAAAATTTATCCTTTTTTCCCAGGTACTTCCGACTTCGGCCAGCTCCCGTCATTTTAAAGAAACACCGTAGGGTGCGCCATGCGCACCGGGGAATACATACAACAGTGACTGGTGCGCACGGCGCACCCTACATTTGCTGAATGTCCGGCTTCGACCAGATAACCGTCATCCCGGCGCAGGCCGGAGTCCAGACAGTACGTATTAATCTAGGCCCGAGTTCGGCCAGGAAGCGACCTTCCCTAGGATTAAACGTACTTCTGGAAAGCCGCAGAAGCAGAAATACACCCTAAGAAAAGCGGCGACCCGCAGGCGGCCGCGCTTACACGTGCACTATCGGAGCCCCGGCTAAGCAGGGGGCTACCTGAGCAAAATCACGACATTATCCCGGTAAGCGCGATGAGTTTACTCGCGGATGCTGCCTGATCGGCTTCAGCGGCCGTCGAACTCCGCTCAGGGCAGTTCATTTACACGGTCGGTACTCGGCGGATCGACCGGGCTGGACGCGCTGATGTAGTTAACGATGGCAGTAAGGTCAATGCCGCCATCAAGCATCGCTGTCGGATTGATTGTGGCGAACGTGCTAAAGTTGTCCCCGCCAGCGGCAAGGAAGTTGTTTACGGTGACAAGGTAGTTCGCAGCCGTGTCCAGGTCGACGCCGTTCAACTTCACGTTGCTCACCGCCACTGACGTACAGTCACCCAATACGATGGTCTTGGTAAGATCGTAGGTGAAGCCGGCCGACACACCGAGGTGCAGGAACGGGCGGCTGGATCCGGTCGGCTGGCACTGCTCTTCAAGCACCAACACAATCTGGGCACCGGTCATCGGGAACGTCTTTAGCGTGTTGCCGAACGGCTGAAACGCGAACGCCTCGCCGTATGTGACTACGCCATCGCCCTCACCGGCTGACTGCAGATACGTCAGGTCCGAGCGTACGCCACCGGGATTCATGAACGCAATCTCGGCACCGTTGGACGCCGTCGCCAACAGCTGAGCATCGGCAACGAGGTTACTGGCCGCCGACTCAACGCCGCGATCCGATCCCGGTGGGTTACCGCCACGAAGGATATCTGTTGTGATTGTACCAATTGGTGTAGAACTGGATGGCGGGCAGTAGCTTGGCACTTGTAGTGCACCGATCAGACTCTGGTTAAATAATTCCTGGTAGAGTGCACACAAGTCGGCGGTGCGATCCGGAGCATCAGCACCAGCCGGCCCCGTTGCGCCGGTCGCGCCCGTGGGTCCCGCAGGCCCCGTTGCACCGGTTGCGCCCGCTGGTCCCGCGGGCCCCGTTGCACCGGTCGCACCCGTGGGACCGGCAGGTCCGGCCGGGCCTGCCGGCCCCGGGGTGAGGGAAATGGTATTGATGGCGTCAACGACATCATTGAAGTTGTCATTCATGTCGCTTGCCCTGATAACATCGCCGGAGGAAAACGTGTGGGTCACCGCCGCTGAAACGCCCACGGATAAAGCAGGCGTGGCAACCACGGTGAGCAGAGCTGCGGCGATAAATGATTCGATCGTGATGGTTATCCTTTTCATGTGATTAGTTCCAAGTAGAATTATCAAATGTGGCAGCGCCAAAAGTGGCAGGGCTCGGGTTGTCATCACCGGACGAACTGCACCCGGTCAGCATCGGTACACTGAAGACAACCAGCAGCAGCAAGCGTCTGAAGAATTTCATAGGACATTCTCTCCTCAGGGTTTTCTATGGTTTTACCTGCTGTTTATATGTGGTCGACAGCGCATTGATCCCACCCATTACACAAATGCTGCGTCATGCAGCTGCATCGGCTAACACGCTTATAGAGGCGGAAAAACGACACCGCCGC
>JAOULY010000479.1 GCA_029881775.1 Gammaproteobacteria bacterium | reverse complement strand
TTGAGGATGAATCATGAAACAGCAAAAAGGTTTTACACTGATCGAACTGATGATCGTGATCGCCATTATCGGCATCCTGGCCGCCATCGCGATCCCGGCTTATCAGGACTACACAATCCGCTCCAAGGTTTCTGAAGGTCTGAACCTGGCCGGCGCTGCCAAACTGGCCGTGTCAGAGACCTACGACAGCCTCGGTGCTTTCGCGCTGAATAACACCTCGTACGGCCTTCCGCTTGCGACCAGTATATCGGGTAACTATGTATCTGCAGTTTCTGCAGTTCAGGGCACCATCACCGTGAGCTACAACGGCAACCTGGGTGGCACGGCCAATAATACCGTCCTGCTGATCAGTGCGGCTACGAATGCGGGTTCTGTGCAGTGGAACTGCGCTATATCAGTCGCCAACGGCAGCACCATGCCTGCCAAGTACCGTCCAGCCAACTGCCGTCCGTAATAGTAGTCTGGTCAAACCAGAATGCCCCGCTACACGCGGGGCATTTTTTTGTTATCTCCAGCCTGAATGAACAGTACACTGCCTGCATGACACCCACGCCAACAAAATATTATTGATCATGCGATGAATGCCCGCCAAATAAAGAATTTATTCTGGTCATCAAAGTCGATATATTTATTCGCATTATTCCTGCTAAATCCAGTCGTCTGGTTCTTTAACACCAGGATTAGCGGCGCACTCCCCGATACAATTAGTTACCTTGTTCTTGCTGACACAATTTTTCAGCAAGGAAAATTGTTTGTGGCACACTGGGGGCATATAGATTCGGGCCTGATTCTGCCTCCTGTATATCCCGCCTTAATAAGCCTGGGCAACTATTTATCAACTGATAGCCTTATGAATGCTCAATTCATAAGTCACATATCAATCCTGTTATCCACCTTCCCGTTGTTTTGTTTTTTAGCGAACCATACAACACGAAATGTCGCATTCTTCGCTGTTCTGGGTATTCAGCTGAATTACTATTATTCTTTTTTCGGGTTTGCCCCGCTGACCGAAGCCACATTCATCCTTGCGCTTTCAACAGGGTTCTGGCTCTTGAGCAAGGCATTAAGCAACAGCAAACAAAGGTGGCTGTTTTTCCTGGGGTGCTTTACCTGCATCGTTTTTCTGACAAGGCAGATTGGCGGTGTTTTCTTACTACTTACCTGTTTGTTATTCCTGCCCCCCTTCCTGAAAAAAAATCACGTAAAAAGAAAAGCCGCCAAGGACCTGTTTGCCATATTGACCGGGTTTTTTATCATTATGGCGCCTTACTCGTTGGTGCTTTTTGAGCAGACCGGGCAACTGCCTTTCGTACAAGCATTTCGCCTGATGGAGTATGCGGTTTCTGAAGATGCGGCGCCGGCCCAAAAGGTCTCACTGGAGGGGCTTGAGAACCAGAGCAGTTATTACCAGACCTGGGTTAAAAGGCGCATGGAACGACAGCTGATACCTGACGCTTCCGAGATGTATTCATATCTGACAGCAGAGAAAAAGCACAGCTTTGTCGAATCGGCCCTGTCAAAGGCAACCGATATGGAAAGATTGACCCGGAATACGGCAAATAACCTTAATTTCATGAAAGAAGCTACCGGGCTGCCGTTACTCCTGTTGTTTATTCTGACACCCATTTCGATACGCTGGATAAAAACCAGCGATGTGCCTGTGAATATCCGGCTAATCCTGCCCGGATTCATCCTTCTCTACGTCACTGTCGTGACATTACTATCAGGTTCTGTCGGCAGGTATCTTTACGTGTTATTCCCTTTTATTTATGCATCAGTCCTGATGGAATCGTATTTTACTTTCAGGTTTATGCGTGAACATATAACAGCCGGCCTTCGACCTGAAATAATGTCCATCCTGCTATGTGCCCTGATAATTCTCTCCACTCCCGAATATTTTACCTCGATCGACTTCAGGGTCCGCGCAGACGAGTATTCCCCCCTGATCAAGGAGTGTGGCAAACACATAAACAGTGATGATCCGGTATTTTCTACTCATCAAAACAACGTGCATCTACTTGGCGGGGAATACAGAGTTTTGCCAAACGACAGTCTGGAGCGGATTTCTGCATATGCCGAAAAAACAGGCGTAAAGTGGCTGTTTTTTGTGGGTACCGAGGCCGACCAGTATGAGCTTTATCATTACTTTCTAT
>JAOULY010000060.1 GCA_029881775.1 Gammaproteobacteria bacterium | reverse complement strand
ATCTATCACCATGACCTGGGGCTGCTCCTTTGCCGCCGTCGCGATGATACGTTCGACTGACGTTTCGGAGAGCATGCGAATGTGGCTGCCATCGATATCAACGCGACCCGCACGCAACGATATCTGCTCGAGTGACTCCTCGCCGGTCACGTACAGCGAAGCCATGTTGCCGGACAGCGTCGCCAGCACCTGCAGCAACAGGGTCGACTTGCCGATACCCGGGTCACCACCGATCAGCACAACCGATCCCGCCACCAGCCCGCCACCCAGTACCCGGTCCAGCTCCCGCATACCGACCGACTGGCGACTTTGCGTATCCGCCTGCACTGCGCTCAGGGGAGTAACCTGTGCGACGCTGTTACCGCTCCAGTTCGCGAACCGGCCGGAGGCCGGCTTGACGGCGGCAACAGACTCACCCAGCGTATTCCAGCCGCCGCATTCACTGCAGCGACCGGCCCATTGCGGTGACACGTTGCCGCAGTCGCTGCAGGTATAGGTTATTTTCGCTTTGGCCATATTTATCCTGTCAAAACAAGCGTCCGCCGCGCCTCGAATGATATATCATGTTGTTTTACATGTATATTTTCTTGCACAAGGCCGCAGCCCCCCAACCATATAACTAAAGTTTCCCTCCTGATCGCCGCATAAGTACAGGATTGACCTGGCAAAAGTATCTATAGACAGGAAACTACCTTGCGCCTTCAGAACAAGATTCTGGTATTACTGGTTCCGCTGATTGTATTGCCTATCCTGGCGCTTGGCTGGACAGCATACGCGTTGCTGATGGATGACGCCCGTCAACGTACCCGGCACCAGGTCACCACCCTGCTGGAACAGATTCGCCTGCATAAAGATGCCCAGCTGCAAACTGCCCGGGCGAATGCCAGTTTATTCGCCAGTACTGAACTGGTAAAGAAGTATGTATCGACCTATTCCGCCAGCAAACGCGCATTAATCAAACAGGACGTTCTCGACCTGCTGTTCAATTACCAGCTGGCCTATCCTGAATATTTCGAAATTCGCGTCATTTCACGTGACGGCAAGGAGTTATTGCGATCCGTCATCGGCGACGTTGAGAACAGGACAGATGATGAATCATCAAGTCAATGGTTCCAGCAAGCAAGACAGTCAGGCAACGCAATTCATACCGCCTTCCTGGCCAACCCGGACAATGGCGAGCCGGTTTTAATCGCCAGCAAACCGCTCACGTCTGATGCTGAAGACAATGAAAACAGCCCGAACATGCAGAAGCTGCATGGATACCTGGTACTGACGATCGATCTCGGCTTTCTTGACAGCTTGTCGCAAAACATGAGCGTTGGCAAAAGCGGTGATTTATTCTTTACAGACGCCAACGGCACCATACTGTTCCATCCGGACAAGACGCGCAAAGGACAACAGATAGACCAGGCACTGTATGCGCGACTTACTAACATCAGCGACCATAAAACCCTGCTTGATGCCCCATACCGGGACGCACCCGGACACTACCAGGCAATCAGGCTGGACGACTGGCTACATGCTGTTGCCGCTTACGAGGAGAGTGAGTTTTCCGACAAGCGCAGCAACCTCGGCCAGTCTGTTACCCTGATTGCAAGTGTTGCCATATTGCTTACCATCGCATTCCTGTTTGCAGTACTCAAATCGCTGCTGATCAGACCTATCCAGAAACTCAGTTCAGCCGCCCGGGAAATGGGACGTGGTCAGCTGCTGGTCCCGATCAGCGTCGACACGCGCGATGAAATCGGCGACCTCGCCAACACATTCAGGGAAATGGGCGAGAACCTCAATCACTATCATGAACAGGTCCATTACGTTGCCTATCATGACAGTCTGACCGGGCTACCCAATCGCCTGATGTTCAAGGACTACCTGAAACGTGCAACGGCAGAGGCACGTCGAAACAATCAGGAACTGTCCATCCTGTTTCTTGACCTCGATAATTTCAAGCGCATCAACGATACGCTGGGCCATATTGCCGGTGATAAATTGCTCGAGGCATTTGCCGTACGTTTGCAGGCATGCTTGCGTGAAACCGATGTTATTTCACATTCGCCGCTGCACGATAGCGAGAGTGTTATGGCACGGCTCGCCGGCGACGAATTCACCATCATGCTGCCCCGCACAACCGGGCCTGCCAATGCGCAGAAAGTCTCGCGGCGCGTACTGGAACTCATGTCGGAACCCTTCGTCATCAACAAGCAGGAACTGTATATAAGCTCAAGTATAGGCATTGCGCTGTTTCCCGATGACGGTGACAACGTCGACGACCTGATGAAGAATGCTGACATTGCCATGTATCACGCAAAGAAATCGGGGCGCAATAACTACCAGTACTTCTCGAAAAGACTGAACGAAGAGTCTCTGTTCAAGCTGAAAATCGAGAGCAAGCTGCGTCATGCCGTCGAAAACAACGAGCTTGAAATGTATTACCAGCCACAGGTGGCACTGGCGACCGGCGAGATTGCCGGCGCCGAATGTTTACTGCGCTGGAAAGATGAAGAACTGGGCATGGTATCTCCCGATGTTTTCATACCGATTGCGGAAGAATACGGGCTGATCATCCCGATTACCGAGTGGCTTATAAATGACATATGCACGCGCGCGCAGGCATGGTCAAAGGAATATGCGGCACACACCACCATGGCCATCAACATTTCCGCCATTCACTTCTGCGGACACGACCTGGAAGGCCTGATTTACAATACACTGCAACAGACCGGTTTTGACCCGAAGCGCCTCGAGATCGAACTGACGGAAACCAGTGTTCTGCAAGATCCTGGGCTTGCGATCAGGACACTGGGAAGAATCCAGTCCATGGGCCTGCAGACATCGCTCGATGATTTTGGTACCGGATATTCCTCGCTTAACTACCTGATGCAGTTACCACTCGACAAGCTGAAGATCGATCGCAGCTTCATTGTAAACATGGACAAGGGAGAGAAAGGCATCGCCATTGTCTCCGCCATTATCGCCATGGCACACAGTCTCAGCCTCGAGGTCATTGCCGAGGGCGTCGAAGATGAATCTCACATCCAGTTGCTGAGAAAAATGCGCTGTGACATCGTCCAGGGCTACTATATTGCACGCCCGATGCCGGCCGCCGAATTCGAACAGTTATTGTCCAGTAATTCACGGCATATTGCCTGAAAAAAAGCCGGGGTAATGCCCCGGCTTTGCTATTGTACTTACACCCTTATATCGGACCGATTAATTGCGCATTGACCTGGTGTGAATTGATCTGTTGAATTATATCCTGCGAACTGATCCTGCCCCTGTCGTACTGCACCAGCATCAGGTGAAACCGCAGCGGGCAAAACTCTGCCGTACTGACACCATCGATCGATGCCAAATACCCTGTAAGTTCATCGCGGTTTGCGTCATCCAGTTGCTCGTTGACGTGTACCACAATCTCAACCTTGTTCGCCTGATCCTGGTCCAACTGATGTGCCATACCTGTCATAGGTCACCCCCGTGATGGTTGAATGACGGTCACCTTAACCCGCTAATCCGTCAAATATCCGACCACTCCTGTGCCGAAGCAATGCCCCTGTCCCGCATCAAATGATGCATTGCGCCATCAACCAGATTTATCCGCAACAAGCAGAAAAATACCGGTTGATTTCGTTTCATAACGAGACAATTCTTTATGACTAAAGGTAGCCCGGAATCGAGCGGCGTCAATTAGTACAAAAGTACTAATCAGGCAGGTTAACTGGTGTACTCGTGTGCAACGCGCTGGTTGACACCACACAGCAATTCATAAGAGATCGTGCCGGCACCCCGGGCAACTTCATCGACCGGCAGTCCCTCACCCCACAGCACCACCTCGTCACCCACGGCCGGCTGTTCATGGCCCCGCAGGTCAATACAGATCATATCCATCGACACGCGACCGATCAGGGCGGCGCGTTTTCCGTTCACAAGCACCGGCATGCCGCTGGTTGCGTGACGCGGATAGCCGTCACCGTAACCGATTGCCGCAACACCCACCGACATCGCTTCCGGACAACGCCAGTCACCGCCATAGCCGACCGCGTCACCCGCCCGGCAGGCATTGATTGCAATCAGTTGCGTTTTCAACGTCATGGCAGGCCGCAAATCAAGTTCGTCAGCGCGCCTGCCCACCAGGGGTGACGCCCCGTAAAGCATGATGCCAGGTCGCACCCAGTCCGCGTGCGTGTCGGGCCAGGCCAGTACGGCGGCTGAGTTTGCCAGGGAACGTTCGCCCGCCAGGGGTGACAGCGCGTCGGTGAATCGCTCCAGCTGGATTGCAGTGGTGGCATCTTCCGCATCATCCGCACAGGCGAAATGCGTCATGTAACGCACGCCACCCACCTGGTGAAGACCTTGCAGGCGATCTGTAATATGGGACACCGCATCCGGTTCGAATCCCAGCCGATTCATCCCGGTATCCAGTTTGAGCCAGACATCGACCGGTCGAGCGGGACGAGCATGCTCGAGCATTTCCAGCTGGCTGATGTGATGGACGACAATATCCAGGCGATAACCGCCTGCCAGCGCGATATCTTCCGCCGTGAAAATACCTTCCAGGAGAACGATGCGACGATCGAAGCCGGATTCGCGCAGCGCAACCCCCTCTTCAGGACTGGCCACGCCGAAGCCATCGGCATCATGCATGGCCTGCGCCGCGCACACCAGCCCGTGACCGTAGGCATTGGCCTTGATGATTGCCATGATGCGGCTATGCGGCGCCGACTGCCGTACACGCTGGAGATTATGTTGAAGTGCGCGCAGGTTGATACATGCACGCGCGGGACGCGTCATTCAAAATCACCGCCGGAGTAATAGTTGTCCGCCGCGTAATTCTCGAAGCGCGTGAACTGACCACGGAAGGTCAGCGTACACTTGCCGATCGGTCCGTTACGTTGCTTGCCGATAATGATTTCCGCGAGCCCTTTTTGCGGACTGTCCTCGTTGTACACTTCATCGCGGTAAATAAACATGATGACGTCGGCATCCTGCTCGATCGCGCCGGACTCGCGCAGGTCAGACATGACCGGTCGCCGGTCGGTGCGCTGCTCCAGGCTGCGGTTAAGCTGCGACAGGGCAATGACCGGCACTTCCAGTTCCTTGGCAAGCGCCTTGAGGTTACGCGAGATTTCCGAAATCTCGGTTGCCCTGTTCTCCCTGTTGCTGCTGCCCTGCATCAGCTGCAGGTAATCGATCACGATCAGCCCGAGGTTATGCTCACGCTTGAGGCGTCGCGCGCGGGCACGCAGCTCCATCGGCGTCAGTGCCGGGGTGTCATCGATGAAGATGGGCGCTCCGTCGAGCAGACTGACGGCCGAGGTCAGCCGCGGCCAGTCGTCATCATCCAGCTTGCCGGTACGAATCTTGTGCTGGTCGATATGTCCCAGCGAGGACATCATACGCAGCGCCAGGTGTTCGCCAGGCATTTCCATACTGAAAATAGCGACCGGCACCTGGTCCTTGATGGCCGCGTTCTCTGCGAAGTTGACCGCCAGCGTGGTTTTGCCCATGGACGGCCGGCCGGCCACGATAATGAGGTCCGACGGTTGCAGGCCGGCCGTCATATTGTCGAGATCGGTAAACCCGGTGGAGACGCCGGTGATGGCACTATCCTGCTGGAACAGCATGTCGATGCGGTCAACTGCGGCGGCCAGCAAGCCGCGTATATTGCGAAACCCGCGCTTGCCGCGCTTGCCCTGTTCGGCGATATCAAACACCAGTTTCTCGGCGTTATCGAGCAGCGCACCGGAGTCGCGCCCTTCTGTCTCATAGGCACTGTTGGCAATCTGGTTACCCACATCTATAAGCTGCCGCATGACGGAGTTCTCACGCACAATAGCAGCATAGGCCTTGATATTGGCCGCACTCGGCGTGTTCTGCGCCAGCATACCCAGCGCCGACAAGCCGCCCACGTCATTCAGCAGGCTGTTCTGCTCAAGCCACTCGGACAGGGTCACGGCATCCAGTGGATTGCCCTGCTCGGCAAGCTGCGCGATGGCACGGAAAATAAGACGGTGGTTACGGCGGTAGAAATCTTCTTCGCAGACAACGTCAGCAATGGAATCCCAGGCGTTGTTATCCAGCATGAGGCCACCAAGCACTGCCTGCTCGGCTTGCAGCGAATGCGGCGGCAGCTTTAGTGCATCCGTCCTGGCCTGCATCATATCTGCTGAACGTAGAGTTTCGACCATATAATTTTTATAATTCAGGTAGTGTTTCGAAACCGGATTTGCGAAGCAACATAGATATCACAAACAGGCTATAAAGACACTATTGCTTTGAAGTGGTGTTTATGCGTGCCGCCCCTGCACACAAAATTTTTACAAACTTCACACAGCGCAGTCGTAACCGACAGGCTCAAGCCGGACGCAAGCGTCCGGCTCCGCGGAAATAATTATTCAGCGCGAACAACCAGCTTGATAGTGGCATCCACGTCCGTATGCAGGTGCAGCACGACGTCATACTCGCCAACCTGACGGAAAGCACCTTCCGGCAGGCGGATTTCATTACGCTCTATTTCCACGCCGGTCGCCTTGATGGCATCGGCAATGTCAGCGGTTCCGATCGAGCCAAACAATTTGCCCTCGTCACCGGCCTTGGCGACGATTTCAACTGTTTTGCCGTCGATCTGGTCACGGCGCGCTTCGGCAGCGGCCAGTGCTTCGGCAGCCGCCTGTTCAAGTTCTGCACGACGTGCCTCGAACTCGGCAATGTTTTCCGCTGTCGCCGCCTTGGCCTTGCCCTGGGGCACCAGGTAATTCCGGCCATAACCGGGACTGACAATAACCTTGTCGCCCATGGCGCCAAGATTCTCGATTTTTTCAAGCAGGATAATTTCCATTGTTCCAACCTCTGTATTTACCTGTTCATATTCCGGTTCACATCATGTCGCCCGCACACGCCGGCGAAAATCGGCCCATGTATCCAGCAGACCGGCACCCGCCAGCAGCAGTGTCGCTTGCGGTATCAGTGCCAGCAGCACGTATGCGACAGTCAGCCAGACCCTGCCTTTGGCCGTCCGGCCAACCACGCTGTGGACAACAGCCAGTCCGACCAGCAGGTATGGCACCAGCATGATCATCGACAACTGCGCAAGCAGTTCACCGACAGCGCCACTGGTAAAACGCGCGGCCAGCATGGCCACCAGTGTCAACACGGCCGCCGGGTAACCCATCCGCAGGTTGCAAAACTCCTCCCGGAAAGCACCGGGATGCACCAGCCTGGACTGCCACCAGCGCGCCAGCATCAGGCTGGCGAGAATACCTGTCAGCAAAGATGCCAGTACCAGCCCCGTCAGCAGTGCAGCGATACCGCGCATTAATTCCGCATCGGACAGGTTCGTTACCGGAAGGCCGGCACTGGCAAGCGCTTCCTGTAAAACCTGCAACCGTTCAATCCACCAGGGCACAGGGTCGCCAAACAACCCGTACACTGCAAGCAACAGCATGGCACCGAACAACACGGCAGTACCAAGCACATAGTCAAGTCGCCGGGTCGCCTGCAGGACCGCGGCAAGTATCCAGCACGGCAGCCACAACATCATGACCATAATGGCAACCACCGTCGCCTGTATGCCCAGCAACTGGTAAAACAGGCCGGTTAACGCTGCCGCGATTAACAAAACCTGCAAACCCTGCAGGACACCGACATGCAGCGTGACCAGGGCGACAGCTGCAGCTGCCAGGTAGTTCAGCATGGTGCCGAACGGTGGCAGTATGAACGTCATCGCACCGCATATTGCAGCGACTGTCACCGCCTGCCAGCGGCCCCTGACGATATAGTCGGCCAGTACGTTCATATGTCGCGCCGGGTGAAACCGGACGCTAAATCCCTGACCGGATCACCAACTGTCAGTGGGCGTCACAATACGGCAACAGCGACAGGTAACGCGCCCGCTTGATAGCGGTAGACAGCTGGCGCTGATACTTTGCCTTGGTACCGGTAATCCGGCTGGGAACGATCTTGCCGGTCTCCGAAACGTACTGTTTCAGGACAGCCAGATCCTTGTAATCGATTTCCTTGGTGCCTTCCGCGGTGAAGCGGCAAAACTTGCGGCGACGGTAATAACGGGCCATGGGTAATCCTCTGCGTTAACTGTTTCGTTTACTCTGCCGCGGCGGCGGTTTCATCGTCGTCAGCCTTTTCATCATCAGCGTCAATGAGCGGTTCATCCTCGGCATCACTGTCCGCAGCCGACATGTCCGACGGTTCGCGTTCGCGCTTTTCTTCCGGCTTCTTCATCAACAAGGACTGCTCGGTCACCGCTTCCTTGCGACTGATCACCATATTCCGGATCACCGCGTCGTTAAAACGGAACGAACTGTTGAGCTCTT
>JAOULY010000477.1 GCA_029881775.1 Gammaproteobacteria bacterium | reverse complement strand
AGCTCGACCCGCAACAACGCAAGGCGGCGATCCAGTTGTTCAACGAAGGAAAGAAACCAACCTTTCCCCTGCATGATGTTCTAAAGCAGTTCCGTACCGAGTGCCACCGCCGACGCAATCTCGTGCAGATGTTCCTGGAAATACAGATTGCCACCGCGATGGCCGACGGCACGTTGCATCCAAAGGAACAACGCATCATCTTTTCCATCGGCGCCGAACTCGGCTTCAGCCATGCTGATATCGAGCACCTGTTCAGCCTCGGCGGACCACGGCAACCCTCGCGCGATCCGGGCCGGAGCCTGGCGCAGGCATACCGGGTACTGGACATCGAGGAAAGCGCCACGGATGCAGAGGTCAAGAAGGCCTATCGCCGGATGATGAGCCAGCACCACCCGGACAAACTGATTGCCAAAGGCCTGCCGGAGGAAATGATCCGCCTGGCCACTGAAAAATCACAGACCATACGCGCCGCCTACGAGCAGATCATGGACAGCCGGCACTGACGCATGGATGAAATCGAACCACCGGTTAACACGACGGCGACGGATTATGCCGGCCTTACGCCTGATGTCCTGCTGGACGCAGTGGAGTCCTGCGGCTACCTGTCAGATGGTCGCCTGCTGGCGCTAAACAGTTATGAGAACCGTGTTTACCAGGTAGGTATCGAGGATGGAACACCACTGGTGGCGAAATTCTACCGGCCCTCGCGCTGGTCGAACGATGCGATCCTGGAAGAACATGCCTTTGCCTGTGAACTCGCCGAACAGGAAATCCCGGTCGTTGCACCGCTGTCGATCAGGCAGTCGACCCTGCACGAGTGGGCCGGCTACCGGTTTGCACTTTACCCTCGCCAGGGCGGACACTGGCCGGAGCTGAACTCGCAGAATGAACGTGAGTGGATGGGGCGCTTCATCGCGCGCATGCATGCCCTCGGCGCAACGCGCCCGTTCAAACATCGTCCGGTTCTTGATATCGACAGTTTCGGCACGCAGCCGAGTCGCTACCTGCTGGAAAACGGGTTCATACCCGCATACATCGAAACCGCTTATGCAACACTGGTTGCAGACCTGCTCGATCGGATTACCGGACTGTTTTTCACGGCCGGCAACTGCGCACATATCCGGCTGCACGGCGACTGCCACCCGGGCAATATCCTGTGGACGGATGATGGCCCGCATTTTGTTGACCTGGACGATTGCCGTACCGGACCTGCCATACAGGACCTGTGGATGTTGCTGTCGGGCGATCGACACGAGATGCAATCGCAACTGATCGACATTATGGAAGGTTATCTGCAATTCCACGAATTCGATAACCGGGAACTGTTGCTGATCGAGCCATTGCGAACATTACGCATCATTCACTATGCGGCATGGCTGGCGCGACGCTGGGAGGATCCCGCATTCCCGTTCGCGTTCCCGTGGTTTAACACCGATCGTTACTGGGAAGAACACATCCTTGCATTGCGCGAACAGGCCGCACAGCTCGACGAGCAGCCGCTGGTCATCTAGCCGACCCTTGGTTAACGCGTCATGATGAGGGAACAAGCGACAGGATTGTCACAGCAATGGCACAAACCGGTCACTCGACGGAGCAGTCAGCCCGGGGTATTTGCAGCAGAGCGGCTGGCACCTGCATCAAATTCGTCCAGTGGTTGCGGCATGGATATCGCATAGCCCTGCCCGTAATCCACACCCAGCCGGGATAACATTTCGATAATGGTGTCATTCTCGACAAATTCAGCAATGGTCTTGATACCCATCACACTGCCCAGCTGCTGAACAGCACTGACCATGGCGTAGTTAACATCATCGGTATCCATGTCGCGGACGAATGAACCATCGATCTTCAGATAGTCGACTGGCAGGTTCTTCAGGTAGCTGAACGAACTGAGGCCACTGCCAAAGTCATCCAGTGCAAACCTGCAACCCAGCTTCCTGAGCTCGTGGATAAAGTCGGCTGCGGCCGACAGGTTGGAGATGGCCGCCGTTTCAGTAATCTCAAAACACACGGATTCCGGTGAAATGCTGAATTTACGCATGGCGATCATGATGTGACGCTGAATGCCCGGATCACATATAGACATCCCGGACAGATTGATTGCCATTACGTCTGTGCATTTTCCTGGACTTCGCTCACAGTGTTCTGCGTACCACTCAAGGCTGTGCG
>JAOULY010000476.1 GCA_029881775.1 Gammaproteobacteria bacterium | reverse complement strand
AGCGGCTGGAAGAACGGCGGGCCGATGCGGCGCTCCAGGCGCGCGCGGGTGCGGCGCATCATCAGCACCAGCAACAGGCCGACGACAAACGCCACCAGCGGCATCAGCACGACCTCGAGCAGCAGCTCACCCCAGTGCATCAGTGCACCCCCCAGGCCAGCAGCGTGAGTACCACGGCCACCAGCAGGTAAATGGACGGGTGCACCGAACGGTAGATGCCCTGCGCACCGGCGGACAGGAAATTCATCGCCGACAGCAGCCCCGACTCCAGCCACTGAAAGCTGTCGCGGTACAACGGCCCGATCAGGCGCTGCAATGCGGGGTAGAAGTTATAACTGAACTGGTAGCGCGTGTCGGCGGTGAGGAAATGACCGCCGGCATAATTGTCCAGCTGGTGTACGCGCTGCGCCTTGCCACCCGAGTAAAAAATCACCGCGCCAATACCGAAGCCGACCAGCATGAAGGTCACCAGCCACAGCATGTTGAGGTCGGCACCGTCCGTGTAAATAGCACCCAGCGAGTAGTCCGGCGGCACCATGCCAAGGTAGGACAACGCCGGCGCGACCCAGTCGAGCACGATGCCGGGCAGATAGCCGCTGACAAACATCACGCCCGCCAGCAACAGCATGGGCACGGTCATGCTCCACGGCGCTTCACGTACCGCCTGATGTTCCAGCCGTAACTGCCCGAGAAATATATTATGTATCAGCTTGTAGCAGTACAGCACACTGCCCAGCGTACCGATCACGGCAACCAGGAAGTACAGCACGTGGCCCGCGTCCAGCAGGCCGCGGTAGATCATCCACTTGGAGACAAAACCGTTGATCGGCGGCAGGCCGGCCAGCCCGATAATGCCGATCAGCAGGACCAGGAACGACAGCGGCATGCGCGTCACCAGCCCGCCGAGCTGGTTCATGTCCGCGGTACCGGTGCGGTGAATCACGGCAAATACCACCATGAACAAACCGGCCTCGTAGCTGAAATAGCTGAATGCGTGCAGCAGGCCGCCGGCCGCCGCCAGCGGCGCACCGCTGAACAGGCCCAGCACCATGAAGCCCCCCTGGCTGATGCCGCTCCACGCCAGCAACAGGCGCGCATCATCCTGGCGTAACGCCACGTACGCACCGATGATGACGGTCGCCGCCGCCAGCAACATGACAATGTCCTGCGCATTGAACAAACCGCCAAACGCGGTTGCCGCGGCCATGCGCTCGAGGCCGACCAGTTTCACCAGTACCAGCGCCATGGCAAACAGGCCCATGCGCGATGAAATCGCGGCGAGGAAGACGGCACCCGCCCCCGGCGCCTCGCTGTAGGCCGGCGGTTGCCACAGGTGAAACGGCACAAGTGCCAGCTTGACGCCGAAGCCGGCCAGGAATAACCCGCACAGTATCCACAGCTGCCCGCCATCCATGCCGGCGACGTGCATACGCAGGCTGTCAAAACCGAGGCTGCCGGTGTGCGCATGCACCAGCGCAATGGCACCCAGCAAGGCCATGGCGCCGGCCATGGCATAAGGCAGGTAACGCAACGCGGCCTTTACCGCGCGCTCACCCCCCTGGATCATCAACAGCAGGCTTGCCCAGCTCATCAGCTCCCAGCCAATGAACAGCGCCAGCAGGTCTGCGCTGACCAGCAGCAACAGCATGCAGGCGACATTCAGCGCCAGCGACACGTGCAGCAGGCGCAACGAGTTGCCGTCCTGCGCATGGCGACGACCCCACTCACCGCTTGCGTAGGCACTGCACAGCAAGCCGGCGGTCACTGTCATGAGCGCGAAGTACCACGACAGTGCCGTCATTTCCCAGTGCATTTCGATATCGAGCACGGCCAGTGTCACGCTCGACGTAACGGTCGCATCCGCCTGCACCACGGCGGACATGTAGAACAGGGCCAGCAGCTGCACGCCATAGAGCAACGTCGACAGTATTCCGCACCAGGTTTGCCGGCCGCATACCAGTGTCAGCAGCAGGGTCACTGCGGCCAGTGCCAGCAAGGTATCCAGCGGCGTCATGGCTGCACCCCGAGCGGCTGTACGTTCTGTATGTAGCCGTCACGGTCAGCGGCCTGCGCGGCGATTGCCTGCAGGTTGTTGCCAACCGGCGCCAGCCACAGGACGGTGGCAAGCAACATGGTGCAGAGTATGGCGGTTACCGCGATGGCCTCACGCGCCGGAGCAGCGCCC
>JAOULY010000475.1 GCA_029881775.1 Gammaproteobacteria bacterium | reverse complement strand
TCACCGGTCAGCTGACCCGCATACTGATAGCGGGGCACCTCCGGTAAACCCGGCCACAGGCGCATCACACTGGCATCGACCTGCTGCGGGTAATAACGCATTTCGGTGGGCAGTTCGGCACACGCTGTCAGCAGCAGCAACAGGCCGCTCGCGGCGACGTGGCGTGCTGGCATTACTGGCATGGCGGCATGACCTTCAGTATGTCGATACTGGCACGGGCCGCATCGGCGACGTACATCAGACCATCGCTCTGCCAGAGCGATGAAATTACCTGGAAACCCAGCCCGACCGGATCGTCGGCTGCACCGACCACGGCCTCCAGCAACCCGCCGCGAAACACCTTGATGGTATTGTCTCCGTTATCGGCCACGTAAACCCGGTTATAGCTGTCAATGGCCAGTGCACCAGGCGACTGCAGGTCATCCTTGCCAAAGCCGTAGCGATAAGACCCATCGGGTGCCAGCGCGTGCACCTGGTGACCGAGCCGGTCGGACACATACAGCTGGTCCGGCCCGCTGGCCATGCCAGTAACACTCAGGAAGCGTACATCTGTGCCTGTACCGGTACCAATGCTGCGCGTCAGCGTGCCGCCACGATTGAACACCAGAATATGCGCGGCCAACTCGTCGCCGACAAAGATCTCGTCGCCACCGGTGCTGGTCACCACGGCGACCGGTTGCGGCATCTCCGTGTAATTGCTCAGTGTCTCGAACAGATTGCCATCGATATCATACAGGGTCACGGCTGAGGAAACCGGCTCGGCCAGGTACAGCGTGTAGGCGCGGTCGACAAACAGGCCGGCACGGACACCCAGTTCCGGAACAGTCGCCAGGATCGAGGCCGTCTGTGTACCGCGATCGAAGCCGAGAATGGCACGCTGCCCGGCATCCACGATATACAGGGTGCTGGCGATCGCAGCGACAGCTACCGGCGCCGTCAGCTGGATATATTTCACATCCGGTACCGGACCGCCTGCAAAGAACGCGGGCCTGACCAGAATATTGCCCGATAGACTGGTCCATTTCGCCAGCGGCATCGACGCACTGTCCGGTTCGCACTCGACAACTGCGGCCTGCGTCGTCTGCGGTTGCTCCTTGCCCAGGCCGAACAGGCCGGCCGTAGTCGCGCAAGCCTGCAGCAGGCACAGCACCGGCAACAGTCTGGCGAGTGAAATGCCTGTGTAATGAAGGTTCATTGCTCACCAGTTCCCGGGACCAAGCGTCTGATGACCGCCGCGTATCCCGGCCAAGGTACCGGGCCGGGCTGAATGGCACAAGTCGCAGTTTTCGACCGACCAGGCAATTTGCCCGTTGTGGCAGGCCCCACAAAATTTACCATCGGTTATTTCCTGCATGGTCACGTCGTTCGCTCCGGCCCGCATCTCGAAGCCCAGCTCGCCGTGACAAACCCGGCACTGGTAGCGGATGCGGTGGAACCAGTGTGGAAAGATGACCGGCCTTACACCTTCAATGTCGGAACGCCGGTTGAGCACGACATCGGCATACTCGGCCTGACCGACATGTCCTGTCAGGGCGAGAACGACAAGCAGGCACAGCGTTGTCTTTTTCCTGCCGGGGGGCGCATTGCATTTCAGGATTGTCCACATTTGCTCAGGGTGTTTCGGTTGTCGTGTCCGCCTGTTTATCCCACGGTACGGTGTGGCAGCGATTGCATTCGGTCAGCGGGAATGCAACGGCACCGTGACAGACACCGCAGTACTCCCCTTCCAGGATCTTGCCCATGGTGATCGGTGTTGCACCCGCCTTGGACTTGAAGATGTGTTCGTGACAATTACTGCAGTCCAGCCATTCGGTATGCGCCTTGTGGGGAAAACGCACGCGTGGAATGCTTCCCGTCTTGTTCAACAGTATGTCCGTCTCCAGCACTCTGACCGGTGCATTCTGCTTGAGTTCGCTGCGCGGCCTTATATAGCCGTTGCGCAACGCCCTGATCCAGTCGACCTTGTTGCCGGCCACGTCACCGGGCAGGCGGCTGAGCGCATTCGCGGGATTCTGCAGGAACTGCAGTGCGACATTGTCGGGGTCATGCAAATTATCGCTCGCGAGCGGGTTCCAGTCGGCAGCATGTACCGCCGTACACTGTAAAAGTAATGTGAACAGGACGGGTAGTATGCCGATGGATACGGGATTGTTCATGGTCAGCACTGTACTCAAGTCATCATCCTG
>JAOULY010000474.1 GCA_029881775.1 Gammaproteobacteria bacterium | reverse complement strand
TGCCGGGAAGCGGAGTTATAGCCGCATGACGGCAATTACCCGCCGATTGAGAAGTGGCCCGAGCGGAGAAAATCGTTCACGGCCGCAGCCACCTTGCGCGACAGCAGCAGCCCCATGTGCGTGACTGGCAACAGCAATGTATCCCTGCAGCCGGCCAGCGTCGTCTCGGCGACCGTCACGGTGCCGTCGTTGGGACCGGACAGACCGCCCAGCACCCGGCCCACACCGACCGGCCGCGTACCGGCAATGGTCCCGATTTGCTGCTTGCCATGCCAGCCAGCGCCGCCCCGCGCCAGCCGGTCCTCGGCACCGCGCCCGACCAGCCAGCGCGAGAGCTTGCGCCCGTGCAACCGGCGCGCCACCACACTGCCGTTCACGGGAGTCCCGAGCAACACGACCCGGCCATTTACCAGTTCCGGGTCATCGGCCAGCGCCTGCAGGATAACCAGGCCACCGAGACTGTGGCCGACCAGGTGTATACGTTGCGCACCGGTACGGCGCACGGTCTGCGCCAGTGCCTGCGCGTTGGTATGGATGGTATTGCGCAGTGACCGGTAGCTGAACAGTACCGGTTGATAGCCGCAGCGTTCCAGCTGGTGTGCCAGCGGCCGCATGACGAGTTCCGTCATCCACAGGCCGTGAACGAGAATGACATGTCCGGACGCCGACACGATCCGCTGCCAATGCCTAGTTATCGGCTGGACAGCACGCCGGTCCGAACCGCGCCGCGTCCACCCCGGAGATTGCGCCCATGTGCGGCAGATCAACCAGCTCTCTAAGCGTGATGTTGCGCACCTCACCGGGCGGCCAGCCGTTTGCCTCTATCAATTCCGTTGAATTGAAATTCCAGACCCCTTCTGCATTCACCAGCAGGAAGCTGTACTGGTCATCCGTCACCAGCGAGTAAAGCCCGCTCGGGCGATCCGGCAGCAAGGCGTTGACCTTGTCCGCAATTGCGCGCCCGATAACCCCGTAACCCTCCGGGAACGGGTGTCCATCCTTGTCCGGCGCATACAGGAAGCGGCCTTCCATCGCGGCCGACTGTAACGGTGTCAGCACGTCGACATAATGAACACCGGGCAACGACTGGATGTGCGCTGACAACGTGGCGATATTTTCACGTTCGCGACTGACCAGGGTTGCATAATCCGCCGGGACATCCAGGCCTTCTTCAGCAACCTTCGCAGCGAAAACCAGCTCCTTGGTCGGGATAATGGTGAAGATGACATCGATGCCGGCCTTCCCGGCAAGCCCGGCAATATGTTTTGCCGAACCCGCCATGATGGCGTACCCGGCCTTCACAGCCGGGTGATCCTGGTTTGAAGCAAGCCGGAGCGTCGGCGTAAAGATGGCCTTCGTACCATCACTGAAGGCTACCGGCCACCATTCGGATTCCGGCGCCGGCGACACCACACGCGGTGAATCGGCACCTCTCAGGCTGCTATCCGGCCGCAACCAGTGCCAATGATCAACACCGTAAGCCATGGTGAACGATTCGAGCGGATCATTGCCGGTGTAATACGCAACCACCACCACGCGCGGCCTGAATATGGTCGACTTGCTGAACATGTCGAGGTATTGCACGGCCGACCAGCCACCCGTGGACATGTTGTAGACCGCTGCCGGCTTCCTGCCGAGCGCATCTGCCATTTGCGCCGGCCAGTTCTGTTCAAACTCGGCATTGTTCCCGTAGGTAAGACTGTCGCCGATCGTCACAACGTCGGCCACCACCGGTACGGCAAGGTTACGGAATCCTAGGATATCGTGCGGCCCGAGGCGCACCATGCGCGGCAGGAAGGGATGGTTGCGTATCCGGGTCAGCGGGTCCTTCAGCTGGAACTGGTCATTCTTGAAATGTTCCGGCCGGAATACACCATCATAGAAAGCCGGTAATTTTTCGTCCAGCTGCACCAGCTGCAGGTCGGTCGCACCTCCGAGCAGGCCGGGCGCCAGCCAGCGGATCATCCCGAGGGCGAGAATCACGGTTAAACCAACCGTGCCCAGCAACAGCCAGACTTCTTTCTTTATCACTTAAGACGACCTCGTAAATGATCCGTCAGACAACCCGGTCGACTGGTTGCCGGCACATCCAGGCCGGCTGCTGACAAAACCGCTCAGGCACTCACTTCCGGCGGCTTGCGCAGGTGAATGCCCAGCTCGATCAGCTGGCCGGCGCCGACCGGCGAAG
>JAOULY010000473.1 GCA_029881775.1 Gammaproteobacteria bacterium | reverse complement strand
TGCGCAATATTACAACGACCCGTCGGTCGTACCGTAGCCATTACCGCGCCATAACTATTTACAAGATGAATGATTTGTGACGACTAATGCCGTATGCAGTGCTATCCGGATGCGCGTCCTTGTCCTCGTGGCATGCGTGCTGCAGTGCCTGGCGGGTGCCGCATGGGCCGATGTGCAGTATTTCTCGGTACGCATCGCCGAGCCGTACATCGAGCTGCACACCGGTCCGGGTCGCGGTTTCCCGGTGTTCCACGTGGTGGACCGCGGCGAACTGGTCGAGGTCATCAAGCGGCGCACGGACTGGTTCATGTTACGCACGGCAAAGGGCAAGGAAGGCTGGGCGAAACGTTCGGCGATGGAGCTGACGCTCACCCCGGACGGCGATGAGACAAAATTCGCCGATGCCGACTTCGGTGATTTTTCACGACGGCGCTGGGAAGGCGGCGTCATGGCGGGTGATTTTGAGGGTGCCAACATTATCACGGCTTACACCGGTTACATGCTGACAGCCAACCTGTCGGTCGAGGCGCAGTTTTCGCAGGCATTCGGTAATTTTTCCGATGCCCTGGGCGCCAGCATTAATTTACTGGCCCAGCCATTCCCGGAATGGCGGGCTTCGCCCTATTTCCTGCTGGGAACGGGCGTGCTTTATACGGATCCGAACGTCACGCTGGTAAACGAAGCGGACCGCACCGAGCAGATAACGAATGTCGGGGTCGGCCTGCGCGTGTATCTCACGCGTCGCTTTATTTTCAGGGCCGAGTATCAGAACCATGTCATTCTGCAGAAAGTGGATGACAACCAGGAGATAAACGAATGGAAAGCCGGATTCGCAGTGTTCTTCTGAAGTCAGCGTGCCTGCTGGCGTTGCCGGCCCTGCTGGGCGGTTGTTCCTGGCTGCGCACGAACGCGGATGAACCTGTCTATAGCGAGGCCGAGCCGGTGATCAAGCCGAATATCGAGCGGCGCACGATAACCGAGGCGAATATCGATTCGGAAGACTTCGAGGTTGGTGGCTATGTCGGGGTGCTCAGTATCGAGGACTTCGGCAGTAACGTCGTCTTCGGCGTGCGTGGCGATTACCACATCACCGAGGACTTCTTTGCGGAAGTGGCACTGGGTGCTTCAAAGGCCGGTGACACCAGCTACGAAACCCTGAGTGGCGGTGCGCAACTGCTGACCGACAGCCAGCGTGATTTCATGTACTACAACATATCCGTTGGCCTGAACCTGTTGCCCGGCGAGAGCTTCGTTGGCAGCAAGTATGCATTTAACAGCGCCCTGTACCTGATCGCGGGCGTGGGTAATACCGAGTTCGCCGATGACAGTCATTTCACTGTCAATATAGGTGCGGGTTATCGCTTCCTGTTTAACGATTTCATTTCGGTGCACCTGGACTTCAGGGACTACATCTTCAATTCGGACCTGCTGGGTACCGACAAGACGACACACAACCTGGAAGCCACGGCGGGTGTGTCCGTATTTTTCTGACCGGAGAATGCTATGCGTATTCGATACATGCAAACGATGAAATTGCTCGCCGGTGCATTGACCGCAGCACTGCTGGCATCCGCTGTTGTAGCCGGCGTCAGCGATGCCCCCGCGCCTGATTTCACACTGAAAAGCGACAGTGGCAAGAACCTGAAGCTGAGCGAACACCGCGGCGAGGTGGTGTTGATCAATTTCTGGGCCTCCTGGTGCGGACCGTGCCGGCAGGAAATGCCGTTGCTGAGTGAACTGCACGACAAGTACAAGGCGCTCGGTTTCACCGTGCTGGGTGTGAATGTCGAGCAGGATTCCGCTGCTGCAAAGAAACTGCTGAAGGAAATGCCGGTCACCTTCCCGGTACTGTTCGACAATGACAGCACGGTCAGCAAGCAGTACGACGTCATCGCCATGCCGAGTACGGTACTGGTCGACCGGGACGGCAATATGCGCTACCTGCACAAGGGCTACAAACCGGGTGAGGAAGCAATCTACCTCGAAATGGTCCGCAGCCTGATCAGGGAATGACATGCCGATGATGCGCATCGTCAGTCTTTGCATGCTATTGAGCGGCCTTCTGGCAGGTTGCAGTTCCATCGAGCCATGGGTGAAGCCCTATGAACGCGCCCATCTCGCTGACCCGATCATGAGTTTTAATCCTGACCCGGTGTCATCGGCGTATATCAAGCATGTCTACGAGTCGCGCGAG
>JAOULY010000059.1 GCA_029881775.1 Gammaproteobacteria bacterium | reverse complement strand
CGTGACCTGTTCAGTTTTCAGGAAGGCCGCGTCGATGATTACCGTGTAACCGGCAGCCAGCACCTGCCCGGCCAGTTCTGCCAGCTTTTCGTAGGTCTGCCGTCCGGCCTCGGCAGCGTAAATACCTTCCCCGACGCCACTGCGCGCATCGATCTCCGCGGGCACATCGTAAAGACGTTTACGTTCCACATCCGAACGTATACGGATGGCGCCGAGTTGCTCCAGCAATGCCTGTGTCACGGTCGACTTGCCGGACGCGGAAAGTCCGCGCGTGATAATCAGAACAGGCCGGCTGGCAAGCGTGTAGTTATTCGCCAGTTGCAGGTAGGCGTGAAATTCTTTCATAGCCGCTGACTGCTCATCGGTGGCGATAGCGGGTTGCGCTGCACGGATGACCTCGACCTTGGCGCGCACAATGGCACGGTACGCCAGGTAAAACGGCAGCACTTCCAGCCCGGCATAATCGCCGCAGTCTTCCAGGTAACTGTTCAGGAAACGCCAGGCAAGGCGCGCTTGATCGCGGTCCTGCAAATCCATCACCAGGAAGGCAATCTCGCTGATCACGTCGATCCAGCGCAATTGCGGGTTGAACTCGATACAATCAAACACCAGCGGCCGCCCGTCCACCCAGGCCAGGTTGCGCAGGTGCATATCGCCATGACACTCGCGCACGAAACCGCCGGCCTTGCGCCGGCTGAATACCGTGTCCAGGCGGTCACAGGCCATTGCACTCCATGCCTGCAGGTGTTCCAGTTGCGTTGCGCTTTCATCAGGCGGCAGGCACTTGTGTATCTGCTGGAAGTTTTCCTCAACCGCATGACAGACCGTTGCGGGTTCGCCGTAATCGCTATCCTTGCCCGCAACCGCGATGGTTTTGTGGAACCCGGCCACCAGCCGTGCAATCGCGTCCAGCTGCCGTGGTTCCAGTTCACCCCGGCGCAATACACGGTCGAGTTGCGCGTCCTGGTCAAACTGCACCATGCGCACCGCGTATTCAATGGCATCGCCCTGGCCACCAAGCACCGGCTGTTCCGGTGTACCGGTTATCGGCAGCACATCGAGGTAGGCATCCGGCGCCAGGCGCCTGTTCAGGCGCAACTCTTCTTCGCAGTAGAAACGGCGCTTGTCGAGTGTGGAGAAATCAAGAAAACCGAGATCCACCGGCTTCTTGATCTTGTAGGCATAGTCGCCGGTCAGTATCACCCATGAAATATGCGTTTCGACCAGGCGGATCTCGCCGACCGGGTGATCGCAGGCGGCCGCAGCCATCAGTCCGGCAATCAGGGGCGGAGCTTGCATCGGCGCTGTCGTCATATCGTTAACCGGGGTCAGGTCCACTGTTGTCCCACTAAACAATTACGTTTGCATGTTGAATACTGCTATTTAACTGGTTTTATGCTGTTGAACTATGTATGGACATGAATACCAGCCACCAGAATATAAATAGAACATCCCCTCTCCTGCAGGGAGAGGGCCAGGGAGAGGGGGTACAAATCAGGCAGTTAGCTTTTATTGATCCCCGGCCCCTCGCTTCGCTCTCCAACCCTCTCGGCGCTAGCGTCCTGGAGGGAGAGGGAGTAGGTGGGACAGCAGTGGGCCAGATCCCGGTTTTCACCAATATACCATCCAGGCCCAAGCAGTCTTCCGCTATCTCACGGCCATGTCGGCTTGCCTTGCGTGACACCTCGGCGCGGATGACTTTCGCGTGATAAAAACCGCACTGCCTGTATGCCAAATTCTTTGTTTATTTATACAGGTTCAGCCCTGCACCTGACCCCGGTTTAAATACTGTTTTAATTTTATTAATTGTTTGTAAACGATGGAAAAGTCAGCGTTCTTTTCACCGCGATAAAACTAAAATCCCCGCAACGGTTAAAACAATCAGCTCGAGGAGAAACACAATGGCTTATCGCAGTCACGCGGATGTCGACCAGACATCCGACATCAACAAACCCGGCGCGCTTGCATTGCTGCTGCATATGCTCAAGGGTGCCGTCATGAATGGCATGCAAATACCCGCAATCGTCGGTATTTGCGCGGCAGTTGCCCTTTACCAGCTAGAGGTTCCATACCACGAAACTGTAACAGGTTTGATCTTTACAGGCCTGCTTCTGACCGGTCTTTTCAGGGGCACGGCTGCATGGCAAAAGGATATGGCGAGGTACCGCAGAGAGATTCTCCTGTCACGTCACCGGCAGTCCCGGTCGAATTTCGACTACACAATCCCGGGTTTCTACTCCGCAAACAATCGCTACTGACAGTTAACAGGGGACGGAGGGAATAAATATCAATCCCTCCGTCCCCTGTTATTATTCGATCTTGATATACGCATAACCTTCACGTTGCAACTCAGCGATCCGGACTACGCCGGACGGTACCCGCTCGACGTTCTTGATCAGCTTGCCGGCATCGAGGCCGATTTGCGCGCGCGTGATATCACATAATTCCAGCCCGACATTCTGCACGCTGTTCAGCGCGCCGAGTCGTCCCAGCAGATTCTCACGGCGTTCGATCAACGACTCGTCTGCGGCAAACGGCGTATCCTTGAGTTCATCGCGGGTGACAAACCGTATACCGTGCGCGACGAACACTATGCGGACATCGTATTCGATCAGTTCATTCTGGTAGTAGGTGACCATGTTATTGATGCTGGTCAACATGGCGCTGAAGCGGCGCGGATCGGAAAAATCAGCATGGTAGACAACCTTGATACGATCATCATCCGCAGCCAGTGCCTGCCCGCCTGCCGGCAACATAGAAAGGCAGACGGCCAGTAGTACAAGTATGCGTGAAAACATGGCAACCTCCTCGCAAAAGGGCCTGTAACTATTGTAGCGGGAAAAGAGCGGAGGAATTAAAAATTAATCCCTCAGTCCCCGATTATTATCAGGCTAGCAGGGTGCGGCAGAGTTCACGACATTCGTTGTGGTCTACCGGCTTGACCAGAAAGTCCGTTGCACCCCCCGTCAGGGCAACCTCGCGTGTAGCCGCATCACTATCTGCACTCACCATTATCACCGGGATTTGGGCACCTGTGGGATGGTTGCGGAACAGCTTGATGAACTCGGTGCCATTCATTTTCGGCATTTTATAGTCGGTCAGCACCAAAACGACCGGGTTCTTTGTGAGCCAATCCAATGCTTCCTGCGGGCAGGCAAAAGCCCTGATCTCGTGGCCGGTTTTGACCGATACAACAATTGCACTCAGGATCTGGCGACTGATGGCCTCATCATCAACTATGACTATTGTTCCCATATTTTCTTATATCCTGTTTTTCTTGAATTTTGTTTGTCGAGGCCAGCAGAGTATTTCGGACTTATTGAGTCCGATCAATAGTAGGAATGTATTAGTGCAAAACGTAAAAGGCATAAAAGCTGACGGAGGGATTAATTTTTAATCCCTCCGTCAGCTTTTTATTTTCATCAGGCCGCGCGGTCGAGTCGTACGGATTCCGGCAGCGTGATCTGCATTTCGATGGGCAGGTGATCGGACAGGGAGAAATTCAGTGCCTTGACGTGGTCGACATGCAGCGTCGGCGTGACCAGGATATGGTCAATATTATGCTGCGGCCGCCAGCTCGGGAAGGTATCCACACCGTGATAGGGCTCGCTCATCATGGTGCGGTCGATCAGGAAATCCATTTCATGACTGTGTGAGTGGCAGTTCATGTCGCCCATCAACACCACGTGCCGGTATTCATTGACGATTTCGCTGATGTAATCGATCTGTGACAGGCGCGTGCGCTTGCTGAGTGCGAGGTGCACGATGAGCGTCACCAGCGAGTCATCGTGGTTGCCGTAGCGCACGAACAGCACGCCGCGGCCCGGGATGCGGCCCGGCAGGCGGTGCTCGACGATTTCCGTCGGGTGAAAGCGACTCAGCACGCCGAGGCTGTGACTGGTGAGCGGCCCGATACGGCGGTTGGTCTGGTCCGTCCAGAACGGCATTTCGGCCTTTTCACTCAGGTACTCGGTCAGGTTGACGTAACCGCTGCGCAGGCTGCCGGCGTCCAGCTCCTGCAGGCCAATGATATCGTAGGTCTTTACCATTTGTGCAATACGGTCGAGGTTGCTGAAGCGCTGCTGATGCGGCAGCACGTGCTTCCAGCTGTGCGTGATGTAGTGACGATAACGCCCGGTCTTGATGCCTGCCTGGATGTTGTAGCTGAGCAGTCGTATGGTCTGTCCCATGTCGTTTTCCGTTGCCACGTGCGCACGCCTTTCCCTGTGTAGCTGCCGGGACGCGCTCATGTCGGACATACCAGTGTTCCCAGTTGCTCGGTTAATTTGAAATTTTCGCGGTAATCCACCGGACAATCAATGATGCTGACGCCGTCATGGTCCAGTGCTTCTTTCAGTATAGTCGGCAAATCGGCCGTTCTCTTCACCCGGTAGCCGGCGGCGCCGAAAGATTCCGCATATTTGACGAAATCCGGGTTATTGAAGCGCACATTCGAGATGCGCCGGAACTGGTTCATCTGTTTCCACTCGATCAGGCCGTAGCTGCTGTCGCTCCATATCAGGATGACAATATTGACATGGTTGCGGATCGCCGTCTCGATTTCCTGCGAATTCATCATGAAACCGGCGTCACCCGTCACGGCCACGACCTTGCGCCCGGGCTCGGCCAGCTTGGCGGCAATGGCGCCCGGTACCGCGATACCCATGCTGGCAAAGCCGTTCGAGATGATACAGGTATTGGGGTGTTCGCAGCGGAACATGCGCGCCATCCACATCTTGTGCGCGCCCACATCGCAGATCACGATGTCCTCGAGCGCGAGCGCGGTGCGCAGGTCCCAGATAATTTTTTGCGGCTTGACCGGAAATTCCAGGTCATCGCGATGCTGGTTCATCTCCTCGACCAGCCGCTC
This sequence comes from Gammaproteobacteria bacterium, assembly GCA_029881775.1. GTDB lineage: Bacteria > Pseudomonadota > Gammaproteobacteria > UBA9214 > UBA9214 > UBA9214. The sequence goes on along the minus strand of JAOULY010000059.1, from coordinate 3,587 downwards.
GCGCAACGGCCGGATGTGCCGGCCCTCGTGCGGTGAGGCCTGCTGCGCAATGCGTTCAAGGCTGAGCTTGATATCACCGGTAACGCCGACCGCGACCGGGTAATGGGCATCGACCTCGGCCGGCGAATGGTCAATGTGGATGATCTTGCGATCACGGTCCGGATGCCACAGGTACGGGTGATACTCGACCAGGTCGTAACCGACGCAGATAATCACATCGGCCCGGTCAAATCCGCAACCGACGTAGTCGGTCGATTGCAGTCCGGCGCTGCCCAGTGCGCAACGATGCTTGAACGGGATCACACCCTTGGCCATAAAGGTGTTGGCCACCGGGATATTCAGGCGATCGGCAAACTCACACAGCTGCCGGGACGCCTGTGAACGCACCACGCCGTTACCGGCCAGTATCACCGGGTTCTGCGCCTTGCTGATCAGGTCGGCGGCCTCGGTAATCTTGCCCGCCGGCGGCTCGGGATCCGGGGGATGACTGACCGGCAACGGCGTGGCCTCGATCGGCATCTCCGCAATATTTTCCGGGAACTCGATAAAGGTCGCGCCGGTCTTCGGCGTCAGGGCAACCTTGAACGCCTTGCGCACCACCTCGGGAATGATTTCCGGCTCCAGCAGGCTGGTGGAATACTTGGTCACCGATTCGAATATGCCGGTGAGGTCGAGTACCTGGTGCGACTCCTTGTGCAGCCGCGTGGTGGCCGCCTGGCCGGCAATCGCGACCAGCGGCGCGTAATCCATGTTGGCATCGGCCACGCCGGTCAGCAGGTTGGTGGCACCCGGTCCCAGTGTCGCCAGGCAGACGCCGGCGCGCGCCGTCAGGCGACCATAAACGTCGGCCATGAAGGCCGCGCCCTGCTCGTGGCGGGTGGTAATAAAGCGGATATCTGAATCGAGCAAGGCGTCCATCACGTCGAGGTTTTCCTCACCGGGAATCCCGAACACGAACTCGACACCTTCATTTTCCAGGCAGCGAATGAAAAGCTCGGCTGCCTTCATGGCGACCTGTCTGTCAGTGTGACATGGCGCACCGGTGCTTACTGACCGGTTGAGGTCACAGCAGGTTCAACGGATGCGCCGGCCAGCTGCCTTTCCTGGTCGACCAGGTGATTGATCACCTTGATCATGTTCGGGTTACCACCCGCGATGCTTGCCGAGGTACTGAACTTGCCGTTGACGATCAGTGTCGGTACGCCGGTGATGGCGTAGCGCTGCGTCATCAGGCGCGCATTGTTGACCTTGACGGCCACTGCAAATGACTTGAAGGTCTTGTCAAAATCTTCCGCCTTGACACCATTGTTGAGAAAAAATGCACGCAGCTTCTCGTCTGTATTGATACGGCTGCGGCGATCATGAATTTCCGCAAACAGGGCTGGATGAATGGTTTCCAGCACGCCCAGCAGATCGGCAGTGAAGTAGGCCTTCGCGAATAATTCCCAGCCCGGACCGAGAATGGCAGGCATGCGGATAAATTCCACGTCTTCCGGCTTGTTTGCCGCCCAGTCATTAATATAGGGCTCGAGCTTGTGACAGTGCGGACAGCCGTACCAGAACAACTCGACCACCTCGATCTTGTCCTGCACGCTGGTCGCCTGCGGTTTTGCCAGCCGCAGATACTCGGTGCCTTCCGTGAAATCGCCGGCCACGGCCGCGCCTGTTACAAACACCGGCAACAGCAAGACCTGTAACCAACTCAATACTCGCTTCATAATTCTACTCCTGGTTCTGCTCATTTCATGGCTTACAAGGTAACGCAGCCATCGATTGTTTCAATATTTCCGATTATGAGAGTGCCACGCGGCTTCCGCAATGACATGTGAATTTATGTAAACCAGTGCCCCGGTTACAGCTCGCCGTATGAATGCAGCCCTGACAGAAACATATTAACGCCAAGGAAGGCGAACAGGGTGACAAACAACCCGACCACCGACCACCAGGCCATCGGGGCGCCGCGCCAGCCCTTGGTCAGGCGCATGTGCAACCAGGCCGCGTAATTCAGCCAGACGATCAGCGCCCAGGTCTCTTTCGGGTCCCACGACCAGTAACCGCCCCAGGCCTCGGCCGCCCACAGCGCGCCCAGGATGGTCGCGACCGTGAAAAATGCAAAGCCGAGTGCAATCGACTTGTACATGACATCATCCATCACTTCCCGTTCCGGCATACGCGATGCAAATGCCGGGAAACGTTCGGCCAGCAACCATGCCACGCCGATCATGGCGGCCAGTGCAAATGCACCGTAGCCGACAAAATTGGCCGGCACATGGATCTTCATCCAGTAGCTCTGCAGCGCCGGCACCAGTGGCTGTATCTCGTGCGCGTTGCGACTGAACGAGTACCACAGCAGGAAGGCGACCGCGGCCGATATGACCAGCAGCACAAAACCGCCCAGCGCGCGCGTGCGGTAGCGACCTTCATAAAACAGGTAAATCAGTGCCGTGATAATGGCAAACAGGACGAACACCTCGTACAGGTTGCTGACCGGGATGTGTCCGAAATCAGGATTGACGAGATAGGTTTCGCGCCAGCGCACCAGCAGCCCGACCAGCCCCATGGCGGCCGCCGACCAGGTCAGGCTGCTGGCGACCTTGCCGGTAAATTCCGAGCGCGCAATCATGGCGATGAAATAAGTCACCATGGCCATCACGAACAATGCACTCATCCACATGATGGCGGACTGGCTGGACAGCAGGTACCTGAGGAAAAAATCGCTTTCGCCGATGGCGAGACTGCCACCGTATCGCGATAGCGCAAACAGCGTGATGGCAATAACGCCGATACTCAACATGCGCACCGGCTTCCATGTCCAGCCGATAGCGATCAGCGACAGGGTGGTGCCGCCCATGATCGCGATTTCGTAACCGTCCATGTCACTGCCATAGCGCGCGAAGATATATGCGCCACCACCCAGCATGGCCAGCGCCCATAACCAGTCGAACACACTGAGTGTTTGCCAGAAAGACGCCCGCTGGTAGCGGCCGGGTATTGCATTCTGCGTGACTGACATAGTTTTTTCCTGGTCATTCCCGCTGGCGCGGGATACATGCAACGTTATTAATCGCTACTGTAATTTAGCAAATTCCGCATCGATTTCATCGCGCAGCACAGCAAAGTCATTTTCAAAATCCCGCTGGTGGCGCAGACCCGAGCCCGCCAGCAACACGCGGCACTGTGCCCCGCTACACTCGATCCAGAACCACAGGCGGTTGGCCGCCACGTAGAACATAAAGAATACGCCAGCAATCAACAGCGCAAACCCGACATACACCATGGTTTTGCCGGGCGCCCGCGCAATTTGCAAGCCGGTCGACTGGATATGCCTGAAAGTGTCGAGCTGAACATAGACAGGCGCGCCATATTTACTGAGCGCGGTAACCGCGTTGATAGCATCGTCGAAGAAGAGTCCGTCTTCCTCCGTGATACCTTGTGATAAATCGACACCGCTTTCCGTTAACAGTTCCGCATAAACACCCGCCAGCAGCGTCTGCAGCACCTTCATATAGGCGTCCAGCACATTGGCCCGCTCGGCCTCGGGTACCGACGCATCAACCTGCTGCACGATACCGTCAATGCCACGCGTC
>JAOULY010000472.1 GCA_029881775.1 Gammaproteobacteria bacterium | reverse complement strand
GATATCACGCTGGAGCTGTACCAGAAAGGCGAGTTGCAGAAGATGGTGGCGGCGGCAGTGGACGGGTCGCCTGAATAAATAAATTGCAGTTGTAGGAGCGCCTTGCAGGCGCGAATAGATTTCAGGAAATCGCGCCTGCAAGGCGCTCCTACGCAATCGTTTTCTCAGCTGGCTTCCAGCTTGAGCAATTCCTCGATGATATCCAGCATCAGTTTCTGACCCTTGTCGGACATTTTCTCGGTGAGCTTGTCCGCGTCGCGTTCGCCTTCTATCAGCGGCCTGATGCGACCGGACAGGATGCCCATGTCACCGCCGGCCGCGAGCATTTGCTTCGCCATGTTGGCAATAATCTGCAGCGCCTGCGTGTTGCCGTTGCGCGCGGCATGTACAAGGCCGGCAATGCCGGGTGCCGCCATGGATGAATCGATGTCTGTTTCCAGCGCTGGCAGGGTGTTGGGATCCTGCAGGCCTTTCAGGATGGACTCGACAATCAGGCTGTCTTCATTGTCCAGTCCGGCCAGCATCGACTCGTCCCGGTTACCCGAAATGATGTTGCGGATGGCATTGACCAGCGATTTCCAGTCATTTTGCTCGGCCTGTTGCAGCACCTGCTCAATATCGGGCACGGAGCCGGGGTTCTCACAGTGCATGACAACCCGGTGGATCAGGCCGGCGTGAGACTGGAGGACTTGTTCTTTAAGATCGGGTGTTTCGGGCATGGTTTCTTACCTTCTTGTGACAGGGATGCTTAAGCCGGGTCGAGGTTTTGCAGGGTGAATTCATTCCAGCGGTTGATAATAGTACAAAATAAATCAGCTGTTTGCTCGGTATCATAAATGGCGGAGTGCGCTTTTTCACTGTCCCACGGGAATCCGGCCGCCTCTACGGCACGGGCCAGCACGGTCTGGCCGTAGGCCATACCCGCCAGCGACACGGTATCGAAGGTGCTGAACGGGTGAAACGGGTTGCGCTTGATGCCGGTCCGGTTGACGGCGGCATTCAGGAAAGACAGATCAAACGATGCGTTGTGCCCGACCAGTACGGCACGTTTGCAGCCGGTATCGCGGATCATTTGCCGAATGGGTTTAAATATTGAGTCAAGCGCCTCGCGTTCGGGCTTGGCCATGCGGAACGGGTTGTACGGATCGATGCCGGTAAAAGCCAGTGACTCCTGGTCGAGATTGGCACCGGGAAATGGTTCGACATGCGCAGCGAATGTCTCGCAACGGCTCAGCATGCCCTGTTCGTCCATGTCGAGGGTGACGGCGGCGATTTCCAGCATGGCATCGCGCTTGGCGTTGAAACCGGCGGTCTCTATATCGACGACCACGGGCAGGAAACCACGAAAGCGTTTTGCTATAGGCGCTTTATCATCATTTGATAGCATGGATGCAGGATACCGAATCGGCATCGTGATATCGATACATATAGGATTCCTGGGGAATATTTTCTACCCGAAAGACGGCGTCGTACCTGGTCTACTGGTCAGGCAGGAGCCACAGGCCGTCATCCGGAAGTGTGCTGCATCATTCGCTGATCCCGCAACGATAGCGTAGTGATTTAAGGAATCTCTGATAAATTATCAAGACGCCGTCATTGCGAGCGTAGCGCGGCAATCCCGCTCTATGGAATCAATCGGTTGCAGATTGCCACGTCACTGCGTTCCTCGCAATGACGAAGTAATCAGGGGTTCATTAAATAACTCCACGGCTTCTTCACGGGCTGTTCCGGTAATGACTGACTAACCCTGATGAAGGTACGAGGCGTGTCCGCGGAATGCTGTGTCAGGTCCTGATTTGCCAGTGCAATGTCTCGCCCGCATGCATCGGGATGACTGTCGAGTCTCCCAGCGGGTAACTGTCCGGTAACTGCCAGTCCCTTTTTTCCAGGGTAATGGTGTCGGTGTTGCGTGGCAGCTGGTAGAAATCGGCGCCGAACTGGCTGGCGAAACCTTCCAGCTTGTCGAGTGCGCCGGCGGTCTCGAATGCCTGCGCGTACAGTTCCAGGGCGGCATGAGCGGTGTAGATGCCGGCACAGCCGCAAGCGGTTTCCTTGCGTTCGCGTGCATGCGGTGCGCTGTCGGTGCCGAGGAAGAATTTGCGGTTGCCACTGGTGGCGGCACGTACCAGGGCGGCGCGGTGCCGTTCCCGTTTCAGGACCGGCAGGCAGTAGTGATGCGGCCGTATGCCACCGATAAACAT
>JAOULY010000471.1 GCA_029881775.1 Gammaproteobacteria bacterium | reverse complement strand
CAACAAGCCTCTCAGGCCAACCGAGAGGATTAATGATATCAAGATAAACAATTTGTCCGGCCAGTGAGGCATGCGGTGCCACCACGCCGGGGATGTCAAGTTTGATGGTAGCTGTGACCTGGGAGTTGCCAGTTTCCACCGTGTTTGACGACAGCTGCAAATCCAGATAGCCGCGCAACGGGTTGGTGTAGGCATAGGCGGCACCGGCATTGTTTGCCTGCCCATCATCGACGGCCGCACCGATACAGAGTGTGGTAGCGTCCAGCGCTACCGCGCTTCCATAAGAGGCAGATGCAGTCGCGTCATTGGCAGTGAACTTCCTGACCTGCACCCAGTTGCTGGCGTCACGCTGGTACAGGTAGGCCGAACCGGAGTTGCTGCCGGCATCATCATTTGCGGGAGCACCGACCATAATATAGTCGTCCTGTCCGGGGTAACTGCCGCGGATGAAATCCACCGATCGACCAAAGCCATCGAGATCGGCACCATCGGGCGTGATGTTATCAGACTGCAAGGGTAGCAATGTAGCATCCAGGTTCCAGCTGCCCGAATAGCTGTAGACCCGTGCAACACCGGAATTGGCCGTACCGTTACTCGCCTGGTAGGCACCGGCGACCAGTTCGTCACCGGCCACCGCCACCGAATAGCCCAGGCCGTCACCAGCCTGCGTACCCGCGGTGATTTTCTGCTCGAGCAGCCATTCGTAAATCGGCGTGAAAAACGGAAAGCCCGAGTCGCCGGTCTGGGTTTTCCGATAGGCGAATACCGCGCCTGCATTACTGCCCGCTGCGTCATCGGAGTGAGCGCCAATCGCAATCAGGTCATCGTCGATGGCCACGTCCCAGCCGAAATACTGACTCGGCTGGTAGAGCTGTATCTGTTCTGACCATGCCGCACAATACCCGTCACCGTCAAACAGCAGGGTTTCGCACTTGTACACATAAACCGCGCCGGTGTTTGAGCCTGCAGGTGATGGTCCTTCGTCAGAATATGCGCCGATCACAATGGTGCCACTATCAATGGCGACCGATTTACCGAATCGGTCCGCACCGCCTGCTCCGCTGCCCGTCAGACGCGCTTTCTGGTCCCAGCAGTCGTAGTTCCCGGTATCAATCTCAAAACAAAACTGGCCGAACTCGTACACATAGGCCGCACCCGCGTTCAGCGATTCACCTATTGCTCCCACCACCAGCATCGGGCTGCCTGAGACAGAGTTGTATTGCAGCGCCACATCATGGCCAAAAAAGGCACTGGCCGAGGAATTGCCATGCAGGATGCCATCATCGAATGCGGGCAGGAACTGTGTCCACTGGCCACTGGTACGCCGGAACATATACACGGCCCCGGCGGAGTTCACCGCGCCGTCTTCCGCATAAATCGCACCGATGGCCATCCATTCGCCGTCGACCGCCACCGAAAAACCAAACCGGTTTTCAGAAGAACCATTGCTGGCGACCAGTCGACTTTCAGTTTCGAACAGCGGGTCGACAGTTACCGGGAATTCCGCATCCTGTACATCAACCTGTATCGACAGCCCGGAGTCGGCAAGGGTTATCTGTGATTTCAACGCGCGCCCGTTTGCATCCCAGGCAGCGAGGTGGCTGTAACGATACACTGGCAGGCCATTTCCATCGAAAAACTGAACACCACGCTTATCGGGCATCAGGCGCATCGAGAGATCACCGTTGTAGCCGAGCTCGATTACCATGTGCCCGCTATCATCCTGCCCAGCGGGTGGCGCCTGCAGCGTAAATCCATGTTCCAGGCCGAGAGGACTGTTGATGAACCATTCGCTTAAATCGTCATACTGATAGTCGATACGGGCCCCGGAAACGACCGGCGCTGTCGTCGGCGATACCGGCTGTATCGCGCCACCAAAACCATAGGCTTTCACGTGCAACTGTATGGGAACCGCTTGCAAGGCATTGATCCGGATCCCGTCGTTGCTGAACCGATAGTCCAGCCCTTTCTCAGGATGACGCGCACTATAACTGTTGTTTTTACCCGCACGATTGAAATCATCGTGAATATGATAAGCGGTCGCATGCTGACTGATGGTTTCCAGAACAACCGGCAGGGCCGACGCTGGAATAGCAGACACGCCGGACGATGCGGCTGAAATACCGCCCGGCAAAAAAGCGGTTGCACAGCCAAAAAGCAACAAGAGCTTACAAGTAATCCTGGATGTTAATATCCTCATAA
>JAOULY010000470.1 GCA_029881775.1 Gammaproteobacteria bacterium | reverse complement strand
AATTGTAGAAAATTTCGGCGAAACTGCCGGTCCCTGCAATAAGCTGTTCCCGGTATTTTTCCAATACCGCGAGCTCTTCGCCGGAAATACACAGGACGTAGTTATACTCGCGCGCGTGCGCGCGCAGCCCGTCATGCGGACTTTTATGCCCCCCGGCATCCATGCCTGCACCTCCCCGCCCTTTGTACTGTTCAGTCATTGTGTTATTGCTTTGATGTTTTTGACCGGACAGGTAACCACTGCGTGATACCACCCGTTTATAAAAAGCAAACAACAAAACGCACGGCACTACCCCGAGATTAGTCAGGTCAGTTAATCACCGCCGGTTACCGAAGAATCAGAATGTTATTATATGGCGCCGAATTTACCACACGCGCACTGGCAAAGGAAGCAGGCAGCTTCCGCGGCGGATGAAGACCGGGTTGAAAGCAGTATCAGGGCTGGCGCTGCATGCCGTATTTACGCAGTTTTTCGACAAGCGTAGTCCTGCGCATACCAAGACGCTTGGCAGCATGCGCGACGACACCACCCGAGTCTGACAACGCCTGCTTGATATAACTGACCTCAAGATAACTCAGATGCTCTTTAAGATTCATCCCATCCCGCGGTAGTCTCGGATCGAGGTCGTTGGACGTCACCGGCGCACCGATCATGGCTTCCGTGATCAGCTCGGGCATTTCATCGTCATGCTGGCGGAATTTCTCCGGCAGGTCTTTTATATCGACTACGCCATAGGGATGCAGGATTGCCATCCGCTCCACCAGGTTAGCCAGCTCCCGGACATTACCGGGCCAGTTGTACTGACACAGCGAGTAGATTGCACCCGGAGAAAAACGCACCGAGCCGCGCTTCTCATGCTCGATGCGTCTCACCAGTTCATTAACCAGCAGCGGAATATCCTCTACCCGGTCAGACAGTGATGGCATTTCGATCGGAAACACGTTCAGGCGGTAGAAAAGATCTTCGCGGAATTCGCCTTCAACTATCGCCGCCTCCAGGTTGCGGTGCGTTGCAGCAATAATACGAACATCCGTAGTAATACTTTGATTCGAGCCGACACGTTCGAAGGTGCGTTCCTGCAACACGCGGAGAATCTTGACCTGCATCTGCAGGCTCATGTCGCCGATTTCGTCGAGGAACAGGGTGCCGCCCTCGGCCATTTCGAAGCGGCCCTGGCGATCGTTGATAGCCCCGGTAAAGGCGCCCTTCTGGTGGCCAAACAGCTCGGACTCGAGCAAGTCGCCGGGAATCGCCCCGCAGTTCACAGGGACAAAGGGTTTATCGCGGCGGTTCGAATAATAGTGAAGATTTCTGGCAACGACTTCCTTGCCGGTCCCTGACTCGCCCAGTATCAGTACATTGGCGTCGCTGTCTGCCACCTGCTGGATCAGCTTGCGTACGTTTTGAATTGCGCGACTGCTACCTACCAGGCTACGAAACAGCTCAACCGAGCGCTGCTCTGCTGACACCGATCGATGCGACTCGGTGTAGATCTCAGCCTGGTGCAGTGCATTGGTCAATTGAGAGTAGTTGGGTGGCAATTCCAGACGACCGAGAATACAGGACCCCGAATCGATAGCGACCGTCGGCTCCTTACCCTTGTCACACAAAAGGTAAACCGGGAGGTGCTCATCAAACTGGTGAATCTCGCTCAGCACCGCTGACAGCGGCTTGCCCGAGTTGCAGGAACCCAGCATCACTGCCTGCAGCGGCTCAGCATCGCCGACCATATCCTTCCAGCTGGACACGTCATTGACCAGTAACGGAGTTGAGCCGATAAAATTGAGTACGGATTCCAGCTCTTTGCCAGTGGCTGGATCGGATTCTAGAACAAGGACCCTGGTATCTGTTTGCATGCTTCTTCCCGAACGACTGTTTTCACCCTGCTTTTCTATTGCAGGAACGAATCTTGACGTACGATGATTTCCCCCATATTTGAGACGGATATTAACCAGTCCGTCAAGGTAATGTCAAAGCAAACAGTGAACGGGCAAGACACCCGTTGGCCGGCTACCGGCATTTGTCCGCCAGAGGAACTACAGACACTGCGATACCTGTCTGTTTGTCAACTGGATACCGCCCCCATCACCACGCCCGGCCGACCCTCAGACAGCCCCTTGAATCACCGTCCCGGACGCCCCCCGGACCAGGTTCACAGCCGGTGCGTGATGCGCATTTATCTTAATTTTCCTATAATTTCCCC
>JAOULY010000469.1 GCA_029881775.1 Gammaproteobacteria bacterium | reverse complement strand
ATTAACGCCAGCAGTGACGAGTACCGCCTGCTGCGTGACAAGGCCAACCTGGCGCTTGGTTACAGCCTGCTGAAGGAAGGCGAGGCCGAGGCATCACGTGCGGCACTGAACCGCGTACGCCTGCAGGGGCCATTGTCCAGCAAGGCCCTGCTGGGTGCCGGCTGGGCCGATGCGGAAAGCGAGCAATTCGGACGTGCACTGGTCCCGTGGCTGGAGTTGAGCAAGCGGGATCCGACCGATCCCGCGGTGCAGGAAGCGTTGCTGGCAGTCCCCTATGCGATGACGAAGATGGACCTGCATGGTCGTGCGGTCGAACAGTACAACAGCGCCATCGGCACGCTCTACAGCGAGCAGGATTACCTCGATGAATCAATCGCCGCCATCCAGCGCGGCGAGTTGCTGGATGTGCTGCAAACGCAGGATTTGCGTAGCGGCACCGGCTGGCTGCAGCAGCTCAGCTTCAACACCGACAACCCGGTGCTGCGTTACCAGGTCACCCTGATGGCATCGCATGACTTCCAGGAGGCCGTGAAAAATTACCGCGACCTCATGACATTGCGCAATAACCTCAATAACTGGTCGCAAGCTATTGAAGCCTATGACGATATGCTGGACAGTCGTGAGCAGCGCTTCCGTATTAACAAACCCGCCGCTCAGGCCGCGCTGAAGGATGACGCCCGCGAGGGGCTGGTGGCGCGTCACCGCAGCTTGACCGCACGTCTTGATCAGCTTGAATCGAATAATGACCCGGTGGGGCTCGCGCGCAGTGACGAACTGCGTCAGTGGCAGCAGTTGCAGCGCATCAAGGCGCGCCTGGATGGGCTTGCGGACAACCCGCAAACACGCGAATTGCGCGCCAAGCAACAGCGTCTGCAAGGCATCCTGTACTGGACATTGAGCAGTGACTACAAGCCGCGCCTGTGGGCAGCCAGGCAACAACTGGCGGCGGTGTCCGGGTTGTTGGCAGAAACAAATACAAACCGGGCGTCGCTGCAGGCAGCGAATTCCGCCACGCCAGCGAGCTTCAGCGTTTTCGATTCACGCATTATCACCAACAAGGCACGCATCAAGGCGTTGCTTGCACGCACCGAGTCCTCGCACCTGGCGCAGGGCAAACTGCTTGAGCGGATTGCCGTGCGTGAGCTGGAAGCGCAGAAGGACCGCCTGGATACCTATATCGTGCAGGCGCGCTTTGCGCTGGCACAAACCTATGACAGCGCGCTTGTCGCCGGCAAGGGAGTGGCAGAATGATGCGCATTGCATTCATAACAGCACTTACCGCCGTGCTACTGTCCGGCTGCTCCATTCTGGGTGGCGGCGATAATGCACCGACGATCGGCGATCTCGGCAAGCGACCGGTGAAGCTGGAAGACACACCGATCACCTCGACTGAACAGCAGGCGATGAATGCCTATCGCGACTTCCTTGCGACCAGGGACGAAAGCGACGCACGCCCGCACGCCATGCGTCGCCTTGCCGATATCAACCTGGAAGCGGAAGTGCTGCCGGAAGCGGACTTCGATACCGAGAAAGCCGTGTCCCTGTATCCAGAGCAGGTCAAGGACTCCATTACGCTGTACCGGAATTTATTGAAGAATTACCCGCATCGTGAAAATAACGATGCCGTGCTTTACCAGCTGGCCCGTGCGTATGAACTCGGTGGTGAGCCGGACAAGTCGCTGGCTACGCTGGCCCGGCTGGTGCGCGATTACCCGGACAGCAAGCACTGGCTGGAATCGCGTTTCCGGCGTGGCGAGATCCTGTTCGTGCAAAAGAATTACCGGGCAGCTGAAAATTCCTACCAGTCGGTCGTCGACGCCGGCACTGACAACCCGTTTTATGAACAGTCACTGTACAAGCTGGGCTGGAGCTACTTCAAACAGGGCATGTTCACCGAGGGTCTCGACGCATTCACCGCCTTGCTTGACCTGAAAATCGACAGCACGTTGAGTGGTGACGAGCGCCTCGATCAACTGGCGCGTGCAGACCGTGAGCGTATCGATGACACGCTCCGCGTGATCAGCCTGAGCTTTTCATACGAGCAGGGGGCAAACAGCGTAGCCGCCTATTTCTCGAACGCGGGCAGTCGCCATTACGAGGACATCATCTACGACCGGCTTGGCCTCCTGTACCTGGACAAGGAACGCTTCAATGATGCGGCCGAGACGTTCAATGCCTTTGTCGAACACAACCCTTTCCATGCGCAGG
>JAOULY010000058.1 GCA_029881775.1 Gammaproteobacteria bacterium | reverse complement strand
ATTGCGCTTGCCGACCTCGAGCAGGGCGAGGATGCCGGGCACACAGCGGCCGGCACGAATGCGCAGCAGGCCCTGCTGCACCAGGATGCGGTTGTTCCGGTCAAGCGGCACCACGTCCGCCACCGTGCCGAGCGCCACCAGGTCCAGGTACTGTGCAAGATTCGGTTCGTCGATGCCCTGCCCGTCAAACCAGCCGCATTCACGCAAGCGTGCACGCAGCGACAGCATCACGTAGAACGCCACGCCGACGCCGGCCAGGTATTTACTCGGAAAGGGGTCACCCGGCAAATTCGGGTTCACGATGGCATCGGCATCGGGCAGTGTTTTGCCGGCCAGGTGGTGATCGGTTACCAGCACCTTGATGCCGCGCTGCCTGGCCGCCGCCACACCGTCAATACTGGCAACACCGTTATCAACCGTCATGATCAGTGCCGGATCGAATTGTGCGGCAACCTCGACAATCTCCGGCGTCAGGCCGTAGCCATACTCAAACCGGTTTGGCACGAGGTAGTGCACATCAGTCGCGCCCATTGCGCGCAGTGCCCGCACGCACAGCGCACAACTGGTCGCGCCGTCGGCATCGAAATCCCCGACCACCAGGATGCGTCCATGATCCGCCAGCACCGCCTGCAATAAATCCACGGCGGCCGGCAGGCCGCCCAGTGCAGTCAGCGGCAGCAGGTGTTCAAGGGAATAGGCGTAATCATCGGCTGACGCGACATCACGGGCTGCATATACCCGCCGCAACACCGGGTGCAGTTCATCCGGTAACATTGCCGGCGTAACAGCCACATTCCGACGAACGATTGAAAACGACATCAGTTCAATACCTGTTCAAATGGTCGCACCGGTCGCCAGAAGGCGCGCTGCCGGCGACGCGTCAGCGTGAAACACTGGCCATTGCAGGGCATCAATCGCAACGAGTCGATCTGCCGACCGGCCAGCGCGTCGAGCAAACCGGCAAACAGGGTCTGCTCGAGATGCGCAAGGGCTGCAAGCCATTTCTCGATTTCGTTGTATCGCGCCGGCCAGCGCAGATCATCGCACACGACCAGCACAACCCCCTCGTCCCCCTGCGCCACCAGTTCCGGAACGTCTGCGGGCAATGTGCTGGCAGCGATGCCTGCGTGACGGGCCAATGCGACCGCCAGCGGTTCCCGCGCAAGCACGCGCGTGTATTCACTGCTGGCTTCACCCGGCATGACGCCGCCGCCCCACGGCCACACACTGTTGATCACCGGCCGGCCCTGTCGTTCGCGCTGCAGGTTGACGTCATGGCCATGAAACAGCATTTGCACCTCGTTCAGCAGGGCATGCCATTCACGCGCGGAACCACCCTGCGGTAACGACGCATAGATATCCTCGCCCGCCACCGACCAGGGCGACGCCGAGGTAATCTCCGGCCGCCGGTCGCAGCCGAGGTACCAGCGGTCCGCTACCGGCGCGTCGAGTCGCCAGCCATCGTCTGCATAGAACGCGTTAAACGTTGCGACCAGCGCGTCCGCCTCGTCCTGGCTGATAGTGAAACTGTGTGATTCAAACAGGCGCACGCAACTCTGGTCGGCACGCAGGTGGACGGGATCGGCGCGCATAACGAAACCTGCCGGGACCTGCCCGGCATCCAGCAGGCAGGTCAGTGGTGCGATTGCGGTCGTGTCTGCCAGTCCGAAACTGTGTAACAACACACTATCGAGATCAGCGCCCGGCAGCGACGAGCTGGCCGCACGCGACAGCAAACGGTCCAGCGAGGCCGGGCGTCGCTCAAGATAGTCGCCAATCGGGTGGTCAGACGCCGGGCCGCCAAGCCCGGGGAGCAGCAGGGCAATATGTTTGCCTGCCGTATTCACATGTTACTGAGGATGGCGTCCTTGACAGCGGACAGTTCGGCGTCAACGGTTAGCAGTTCATCATCGCACTGGCTGATCGCGGTGTCCGGGTCCTTCAGACCATGACCGGTGAGTGTACAGACCACCGAGCTGCCCTCCGGTATCTTGCCTGAACGGATATCGCGCAAGGCACCTGCAACCGAGGTGGCGGATGCGGGCTCACAGAATATCCCTTCCCGGCTGGTCAACAGTTTCTGCGCCGCAAGAATTTCCTCATCGGTACACTCGTCGAACCAGCCGCCGGATTCCTTTTGCACGCTCCAGGCGCGGTCCCACGACTGGGGATGCCCGATACGAATCGCGGTCGCGATGGTTTCCGGGTTATCCACCATCTCGCCACGCATGAACGGGGCGGAACCTGCCGCCTGGTAGCCCACCATGGTCGGCCGGCCGGCGGTCACTGCCGCGTGTTCGAACTTGCAACTGCCCTCGCAAAAGGCACAGGCCGCGGTAGACTGCCCGGCATACTCGCTGTAGCCAATCCAGTGCGCGGTAATGTTGCCCGCGTTACCGACCGGCAGGCAGTGGAAATCCGGCGCCTTACCCAGCTCGTCGACGATTTCAAAGGCCGCCGTTTTCTGGCCCTGCAAGCGGTAAGGGTTGATGGAGTTGACGATGGTCACCGGTGCGTGATCGGCTACCTCCTTGACCAGCGCCATACCCGCATCGAAATTACCGCGTATCTGTATCACCACGGCGCCATGGATCATGGCCTGCGCCAGCTTGCCGAGCGCGATCTTGCCCTCGGGGATCAATACAAACGCGGTAATACCGGCGCGTGCGGCATAGGCGGCCGCAGCCGCCGAGGTATTGCCGGTGGAAGCGCAGATAATCGCCTTGCTGCCTTCTGCAACCGCCTGCGTGACGGCCATGGTCATACCGCGGTCCTTGAAGGAGCCGGTCGGATTGAGGCCTTCGTACTTGATATACAGGTCGACTGCCTTGCCGAGCTCTGCCGGGATATTTTCCAGCTTAACGAGCGGCGTATTGCCCTCGCCCAGGCTGATCAGGCGGGTAGCGTCGGTGACCGGCAAGCGGTTGCGGTAGCGATCGATCAGGCCGGTGTAGCGTTTATTATCAGACATACAGGTTTCCTTTAATTCTGTTCTCGCGCAAAGTCGCAAAGGCGCGGGATAAAACCCCTGTCATTCCCGCGCAGGCGGGAATCCAGCCCAGAGACAACCCGGGTAACCCCTGATTAATTCAAATACCCTCGTCATTACGATCGTTGCGCGACAATCTGGCAATTCAGATGCGATGGCTTAAAGATTGCCGCGTCACTTCGTTCCTCGCAATGACGAGGGTATTTGAATTGATCAGGGGCTCCCTAACTAACTAATCCACGTTCAGGTGTTCCAGCCGGATACGCGTGACGGAACCGTCGATACTGTCGAGCGCCTCGATCTGGCTGATCGCACGGTTCATCCTGCGCTCCTTGACCACGTGCGTCAGCAGGATGACCGAGGCCCGCTCGGCACCGGCGGCCGGTTCCTTCTGCAGTATTGCCTCGATGCTGATTCCGGCATCACCGAGGATGCGCGTGATATCGGCCATCACACCCGGCTTGTCGGATACCTGCATGCGCAGGTAATAGGCGGTACTGATATCTTCCATATCCAGCACAGGCGTATCCGTAAGCGAGTCTGGCTGGAAGGCCAGGTGTGGCACCCGGTTTTCCGGATCGGCGGTCAACACGCGCACCACATCGACCACGTCAGCCACCACGGCGGACGCCGTCGGCTCGGCACCTGCACCTGCGCCATAATAAAGCGTCGGCCCGACGGCATCGGCATTCACCAGCACGGCATTCATTACGCCATCGACATTCGCGATCAGGCGCCGTTCCGGTATCAGGGTCGGATGTACACGCATCTCGATACCCTCGGCTGTGCGCCGGGTGTAACCGAGATGCTTGATCCGGTAACCCAGTTCACCGGCATAATTAACATCCTCGCGGGTAATACGGCTGATGCCTTCCGTATACACCTTGTCAAACTGCAACGGGATTCCGAATGCCAGCGACGCCAGGATTGTCAGCTTGTGGGCTGCATCGATACCCTCGATATCAAAGGTCGGGTCGGCCTCGGCATAACCCAGTGCCTGCGCCTCCTTGAGGACATCATCGAAATCACGACCCTTGTCGCGCATTTCGGTCAGGATAAAGTTGCCGGTACCGTTGATGATGCCGGCCAGCCACTGGATCTGGTTAGCGGCCAGTCCCTCGCGAATCGCCTTGATGATCGGGATACCACCGGCGACCGCCGCCTCGAATGCGACCATTACGCCCTGTTCCTGCGCGGCTGCAAAAATCTCGTTACCGTGCAACGCAATCAGCGCCTTGTTGGCCGTCACCACGTGCTTGCCGTTGGCGATCGCTTTCAGCACCAGCTCGCGCGCGGGCTCGTAACCTCCGATTAACTCGATAACAATATCGATATCGGGATTGTCTACCACGCTGAAGGCATCGTCAGTGACAGAGATATCGTCAATGCCCGGCAGGGAACCGGCATCGTATTCGCGCGCAGCTGCGTGTGTAATACGAATGCCACGCCCGGCACGCCGGGTGATTTCCTCTGCGTTGCGACTCAACACATTGAACGTGCCACCGCCGACCGTACCGAGGCCGAGCAGGCCCACATTAACCGGTTTCAAATGAATCATCCTCCTGAAGACTGCGAGTGGCCTATATCCGCACGGAACATATCGCGAATACAGCGCACCGCCTGGCGGGTACGATGGGTGTTCTCGATCAGGCCGAAGCGGACATAATCGTCACCGTACTCGCCAAAGCCGATGCCGGGTGACACCGCGACCTTGGCGTCACTCAATAATTTCTTGGAAAATTCCAGCGAACCCAGTTCCCGGTACGCATCCGGGATGCGCGCCCACACGAACATGGTGGCCTTCGGTCGCTCAACCGGCCAGCCGAGCGCATTCAAGCCATCGCACAGCACATCGCGACGCTCCTGGTACATGTCGCTTATTTCACGGACGCAATCCTGCGGCCCTTCCAGCGCGGTGATTGCGGCAACCTGGATCGGCGTGAACATGCCGTAATCGAGGTAGGACTTGATCCGCGCCAGCGCAGACACCAGTGTCTCGTTGCCGCACATGAAACCGACCCGCCAGCCCGGCATGTTGTAACTCTTCGACAGGGAAAAGAACTCGACTGCCACGTCTATCGCCCCCTCGACCTGCAGAATCGATGGCGCCTTGTAGCCATCGAACACCAGGTCGGCATAGGCGAGGTCCTGCACCACCCAGATTTCGTGTTCGCGCGCGATAGCGACCACCTTCTCGAAGAAGTCCAGCTCGACACACTGCGCAGTCGGATTGCCGGGGAAATTAAGCACCAGCATCTTCGGGCGGGGCCAGGAATCCTTGATGGCCTTCTCCAGCTCGGCAAAGAAATCCACATCCGTGCGCAACGGCACATGCCGGATATCGGCACCGGCAATCGCAAATCCGTACGGGTGGATCGGGTAAGCCGGGTTGGGAACGAGGACCGCATCACCGGGACCGCAGACAGCCAGCGCGAGGTGTGCCAGCCCCTCTTTCGAGCCGATGGTGACGATGGCGTTTTTCTCGGGATCGAGCACCACGTCGAAGCGGCGCGCATACCAGTCGCAGATCGCCTTGCGCAGACGCGGGATACCGCGAGACAGCGAATAGCGGTGCGTATCGCCGCGCTGGGCAGCCTCGGTCAGCTTGTCGACGATGTGTTGCGGGGTCGGCTGATCCGGATTGCCCATGCCGAAATCAATAATGTCTTCGCCACGCGCGCGCGCCTGCGCCTTCAAGTCATTGACGATATTGAAAACGTACGGCGGCAGCCGCTTGATGCGGGCAAAATCCTCAATCACTGGGTCAACCGGTTATTTCTTTGTTTATGAATAGATTAGCGTAATAATCAGGAGCCGCTAACGTTACTGAAAAGCGCCCGGCGACACAAGGAAAATCTGGTCCCGCCAGGTGATCGGCCCGGCAGGCCACAATCGTGTAACGCGGCTGCAAAAACAATGACCTGTCGGCGCACACCGGTTAGCAGACAAATTATGCCGCCAGGATGCTTGTTTGCCCCGCTGCCCCTGCGTATCTTGACAATATGCGCTTTGCCGAGGACAACAATTCGACCTACAGCATCCAGTCAGTCAGTAACGACGGCATTGTGGTTAATGGCAAGTTTATCAACCGCAGCGTACTGCTGAGCGCGACGACTGTACAGGACTGGCCTCCGCCCGGCATCGCGGAATTGACCAGTGACCACCTTGCCCTGTGCCTGGCACTCGACCCCGAGATTGTCCTGATTGGCACGGGAAGAACACAGGTATTCCCGCCGGCCGGAACCATTATTGGCCTGCAGGAACAGGGAATCGGGGTCGAAATCATGGCAAACCCCGCCGCCTGCCGCACCTTCAATGTCTTATTATCCGAACAACGCCGTGTTGTCCTGGCGTTGTTGATGGACCAGCCCCCGGCCTGAACTAAAGATTTCACCCCGGCAGACGATGGCTTACCGGGGCCATGCCCATTTATATAAGGTTCGCCCCTGACCGGCGGATGGTACCGATCAGCATCTTTAACAAGGACAATCATGCAGAAACCCGAAATTCCCGCAGATGATGCAGCCCGCCTCGACAGGCTACACGGGCTGGACATTCTCGACACCTTGCCCGAAGAACGATTTGACCGTCTCACGCGGCTGGCCAGCCGCCTGTTCGATGTGCCCATCGCCCTGGTCAGCCTGGTCGACAGGAGTCGCCAGTGGTTCAAATCCTGCCAGGGCCTCGATGCCTCGGAAACACCCCGTGACATATCATTTTGCGGTCACGCAATCCTCGGCGATGAAATCTTCGTCATATCCGATGCAGCAGCGGATATTCGATTTCACGATAACCCGCTGGTAACCGACAATCCGCACATTCGTTTCTATGCCGGCTGTCCGTTGTCCGCATCGGATGGCAACAAACTTGGCACGCTCTGCATAATAGACCGGGTGCCGCGGGAATTCGGCGAAGACGATGCAAACCTGTTACGCGACCTGGCACTCATGGCAGAACAGGAACTGGTGTCAATCCAGATGGCGACCACCGATGAACTGACAAAAATATCAAACCGGCGCGGATTCGAGACACTGTCAAGTTATGCACTTGAAGTCTGTCAACGACTCAACAAGCAGGCCACGATGCTGTTTTTTGACATGGACCTGTTCAAGGAAATCAACGACGGTTTTGGTCATGCCGAGGGCGATAAGGCGCTGTGTGCCTTCGCACAGGTTTTGCGGGAAACATTCCGCACTTCCGATGTACTCGGACGGATTGGTGGCGACGAGTTCGCAGTTTTGTTGTCAGATACCGGAATAGATTACGTCGACACGACACTGGACCGGTTGCAGCAGGCTGTAAACCGGCTCAACCTGGAAGCATGCCGTGGCTACGACATCCACTACAGTGTCGGCGCAATTGAATTCAACGCGGTCGACCACGGCGATATCCACAAACTGATGTCTGCCGCCGATGAACTCATGTACAAACATAAAAAACAAAAACAGGATACCGGCGACACAGTGAAAATAGTCAGCCTGAAGAGGTAACACTGCCTCCCGCAACGGTTACCTGCAGTCAGCACGTGGTATTCATCACACCACGATTGGCACACCTCTCAGACGTTAACTGCGACATCCCCCTGCCTTCCACACCCTCAGCATCATTCGACCCGGCGATTTGCATGCATTTGTTTATTGCATTCCGTTAGAATACGGCTTTACCGGGAACGAGCCTGCGAACGAAATGGAAAAAACCTTCGAAAGAGTCATGTACGCCACCCGCTGGATACTGGCACCTATTTACCTGGGACTCAGCCTTGCGCTGCTGCTGCTTGGCATCAAATTCTTTGAAGAAGCCCTGCACGCGCTACCGCTGGTGTTCGAGATGAAAGAGACGGACCTGGTGTTGCTGGTGCTGTCACTGGTCGACCTGGCGCTGGTCGGCGGACTGCTGGTCATGGTCATGTTCAGTGGCTATGAAAATTTCGTCTCGCGCATTGATGTCGCCGAGGGCACAGAGACGCTGGCGTGGCTGGGAAAGCTTGATTCCGGCTCACTCAAACAGAAAGTCTCCGCATCCATTGTCGCCATCTCGTCAATACACCTGCTGAAAGCGTTCATGGAAGCCCAGCAAATCAGCAATGACAAGCTAATGTGGTATGTAATTATTCACCTTACCTTCGTGCTGTCAGCAATCGGCATGGCATTCGTGGACAGGATGAATCAACATCGATCGCATTGATTGACGCACTCACGGCAATTTAGCGCCTTACCCTGAGCACAAAGCGACATCCCCTCCAGCGTGGCAGGGGATGTCGGGCAAGACTCATCCTCCCAGGGCCAGTTCGGCCTCGGTTTTCATACCAAACTTTTTCATCAACCAGCTGGGCGGGCAAAAACCGGTAAAGGAGCTCTGGAAACAGTTAAAGCCCACAAAAAGGGTAGCCCATGTCCAGTACGGGTGATGAAACAGGGCCAGCAAGGATGTCAGCATGACCATGATGCCACCAAATGCAAATAGCGTTCGCTCTACAGACATAACACTTCCTCCAGTGTTTAAAATGCCCTGCAATAATAACGTA